>JBKPGQ010000218.1:0-14077 GCA_046729455.1 Verrucomicrobiota bacterium | reverse complement strand
CGACGAGAATCCATTGACAGCCACCGCCGACTGTCACAATCTACCGGATGCTCAAAAGATTCGTCCCGCAAAAGCCGATGCCGCCGGTCAGAGAAGAACCGCGGTTTTCGGGTATAGATGAAGTTAATCATCCTGCGAATGGCGAAGAACCAATAACAACAACAATCATCGATAAACCAAAACCTATGGCAGATCACGGTGGCAAAGACATTCTCTCGAGCGATGTCGAAATCAAAGGCTCGATCAAGTTCCAAAAGGAACTTCTCATCGACGGGAAGGTCGAAGGGGAAATCAATTCCGACGGCGTCTTGACGATTGGTGAAAACGCGGACATTCGCGGCGAGGTAAAGACCAAATCGATCACCGTCTATGGCAAAGTGCACGGCACTATTACCGTCGCCGAGCGTTGCGAGCTAAAATCAAAATGCACATTGCAGGGAGATTTGAAAGCGGCGCGCCTTGTCATTGAAGAGGGAGCAACTTTTATCGGCAAATCCGAAGTCACCAGCGGAGCGATTTCCGCGAAGGCGGCCCCGGCCCGCCCGGAAGTTGTGCGATCCAGCGAGCCAATCAAGGCAGCGTTTGGAGGGCGCTAATAAAGGGAATTCAGGGGTTAGCGTCCGGTGGCCAGTCCGTCGCCTGCAAAAGTCAGTGTGGAATGTCCACACTGTGGCTTCAAGCAGATGGAGTATGCGGCGGCGAAGAGCTCTATTTGTCGCCAGTGCGGCCGCTATTTTTCTCCGTTTGCGCCGAAACCCGGCCTAAAGCTGCGGGTCCGCGAAGAAGCACCTGCTGCGCCATCCACCTCTTCCATCCTCAGCAAATTCGAGGACTTTTGGAAACGGCAGCGCAGCTCCATTATCGAATGTTTCGACTGCAAGCGGAAACAGCAGGTCTGCGGCACGGCTACTTCGACAATCTGCCCGGCTTGCAGCGCGCACATTGATCTGCGCGACTACAAAATCACCAGCGGTTTTAGCCGAACGATTCGAACGCGAGGAGATGTCCATCTAACGGGCAAAGGGGATCTGGGCAGCAGCAGTGTGGTCTGCCGCTCCGCCTTAATTGAGGGCAGACTCCGCGGCAATCTGCATTGCGACGAGACCGCGACGATTAACTTTGCAGGCAAAATTCCGGGTCGAATCAGCGCGCGGCGTGTCATTGTTGAGCGCAAAGCTGACATTCATTGCTTTCGCAGGCTCAAGGCGGACAATATCGAAATCAAAGGAAGGATGTCGGGAGAGATCACTGCCCAAACCGTGACGATTCAAAAAAAAGGCGCGCTCGAGGGCGATGTCACAGCGAGGGCGATTACTGTTGAAAAAGGCGGCATGTTTTCCGGTCAACTCGTCATCGGCCGCGCGGATCTTATGCAGGGAGAATTGTTGCAGGAACAGAAACCGGACGTCGCAGGCGTCCCAGAGAGCGATTTTTCGGGGGTCGCTCCGCGGCCTTTGCCCGCCACCTAACAGCAATCTTCTCCATGCAAAGACTGCATCCGCGCAGTCCGTACGAGAAACTTGGCGGCTACGTGCATCTGCCGCGTTTGATCGACAAAGCCAGGCTGCATCGCAAAGGGCTGCTCAACGGCTACAACTACAAGACTGTCGGGTTTGACAAGCATCTGCTGGCTTTTCTAAAAATTGACGCCGAGGCCTTTGAAGAAATCGTCAACAGGCTGGACGAGGACGACGCAATTCTAAAGTGGGTGGAAACAAATGGCGCGCGGCATTCTCCCGAAGCAATTGAACAGTGGAACCAAGCGATGATTTCACGCCATCCAGACACGGCCGCAAAAAAGGCGCGGTTTCTCCACTTTCTGAAGGAGGCCGGTGGCGAAGGGCGCAAGGATATTCGGACTTATTTCGATCTGATCGAGTTTGACGAAGGACGATTGAAATGACCCTTCGCGAACGCTACGGCGTGGCAGCCGAAATTCCAACGCTGCCTTAGGCCCTGGGACTACCAAGAATCTTATCTGCGTTCTCCAGGGTTTCTTTGCTGCCGATATCGAGCCATTTCCCTTTGATTTGGTAGGTCTTCACCCGTTTGCGTGTGTAGAGCCATTGCACAAACCGGCCTGGCTGATCGGGATTATTGCCAGCGGCAAGATACGTGGTCAAAAGGGAGAGGACCGCAGGGGAGTAATAGTAAAGTGCAATCGCGGCCAAGGTTCCCCGCGGCTTCTGTGGTTTTTCTTCCAAATGAGTGATGATTCCATCGTCGTCGATTAAAACGTTACCGTATTTTTTGATCGCTTCACGGTCCCCGACGTCATAGACCCCAACCGTTGCTTCGGTTCCTTTGGCGCAAACCGCAAACTCCTTGAGCGATTCCGTGAACAAGTTATCGCCGGCAACGACGAGCAGACTGCTTTGGGCCAGGTTCTCCTGAGTAACAACAAAATTGATATCTCCAATCGCGCCAAGCTTATCGTCATCGCTCTTGGAGCCATCGTTGACAATTTTGAATTTGAATTGCGGATGTCGATTTTGATACCGCTCGCTCCAAGCCTGAAAGTCTGCCGCGAACTTGTCATTCGTTACTACATAAATTGTTTCCAGGTCTCGAACACCCTTAAGGTTGTCCACCACCCATTCGACGATCGGCTTACCGCCGACGACGAGCAACGGTTTCGCTTTGTTGAGTGTTAGTGGATAAAGGCGTGTTGCATATCCGGCCGCTAGAATTAGAGCGTTCATAAGATCAAGAAAGCAGAGCTGTGCGCCCTTTTACTACTTCGATTTCGCAGCGCCTCCACTCAGAATTGCATTTTGAAGACGCTGCTGGATCGCCCTGATGCGATGCGAATCGGTAATCTTGGTACGCGTGGAACGATCCACGACATACAAAGTGTCAATGGCTGCGCCGGCCTGTGTGTTGATGCGAGAAAGCGGGACCAAAAGATTTTCGCGGTCAAGGCAGGTCAAGACATCGTAAAGCAAACCGATCCGGTCCGGCGCCTGAATCTCAATGAGCGCATAAACCGGATGCGTTTTGTTATCGATTGCAATCCGTGTTGGAAATTCAATCCCTGTCGTAAGATGATGGCTTTGCCGCTTGGCTCTTTCAATTAACGGAAGGAAATCAAAACTCTCATCTTCGAGCGCTCGGCGCAAAGTTTGCTCTACCAGCGCAAAGTCGCGCTCGTGCGTTACAGGCCGTGCTTTGGTGTCGCACACACGAAAAACACCCAGCACGACGTTGTCTCCCCGGGGAAAAATATCAGCGCTCAAAATATTCAAAGGCACAACCGAAAATGAGCCGGCCGCTTTTGCCAGTAACTGTTCGCGCTCCCAGGTACAGAAGATGACAACGCTGTGCCACTGCTCCGGAACGGCCTTCCATTGGATTGCGGGAGCCCGCGGGAAATCTCCTTCGCTGGAAACATTCTCCAGAAACGACCGGAACAGTTTCAGGTGCTCGATAATCTCGGGGAGGTCGCTGGCGCGAAAATAATTGTCAGGCATGAACTCAAAATGAGCTTCAATTTCTCCTGCAAAATCAACGGGAAGCTTTGTAGTTACCGAAGCCTGCAAGCTTTCGCGCTCGACCTTTGTTTGTTCGTAGTAAGACTTTTGGTCCGCCAGGCACCGAGAGGTCTCGTGAAATAATTCCCATACCAGAGATTCTTTCCAATCCGACCATCCTTCCGCACTCGTACCCTGGCCATCCGCCAGGGTAAGCAGCATCAGCGCGTTTAGATTTTTCTGATGCTTCACAATGTGAGCGAAGTCTGTCACCGTGGCTGGATCGTCAAGATTTCTTTGCTGCGCGATCTTGGAAAGAGTGAGGTGGTGGTCGACCAGCAGGATGAGCGACTTCCGTTGCTCAGATGACAGCTGCAGACGCGCAGCGACGCGCTGGGCGAAAAGTGCGCTCGCTTCAGAGTGTGGCCGCGCGCCAACCGCTTTACCGCTATCGTGTAAAAGGAGCGCCAGATAGAGAACAAATGGATCCTCAAGTTGCTCAAAAATCTTGCGATAAGCGATCAGTTTTGGATCATTCGTCTGCGCCAGGGCATCAAGTTTATCGATGCACACCAATGTGTGTTCGTCGGCTGTGTAACGATGCAGAAACTCATGCTGCACCAGGCATGTAAGCTGTCCGAATTCGGGAATGTAGCGCCCTAGAAAATCGGCCCGATGCATCATTCGCAGGATACGACCTACTCTCCCTTTTTGGGATAGAATCTCCTTGAAGATCGCGCGCGGTCCGCGTGCATACTGATACGTGCGGGTAACCTCGCCGAGACTTCTGCTCAGGAGGTCCTCCAATTCCGGACTCAGATCCAGACCGCGTTCCTGGGCAATCTGAAATGCTCGCATCATCTGCTCGGGGTCTTTGCGAAAAAGATCGCGCCGCGCTGGGTGCAAATGCTTGTTGCGAACAAAGAAAAAATCTCCAACTGAAGTTTTATCCGTTCGCATCAGCGGAAGAAAACTGAATAAGGAACGGGTCTTGCTTGTAACATATCCGCTTACAAATTGCTCCGTAATGCGTTCCGTGACCCGGAAGATGTTTCGGGTGTGCTTGTAGTAATCCCGCATGAGCGCCTCGCTGCGGAGCTGGCCGTTCCCAGAAGAATAATCCAGCTGTTTAGCGATTTGTTCCTGCAAATTAACGTGAAGGATGTCGGTTGTGCGTCCCGTCGCGTAATGCAAAGCGGTGCGCAAACGCAGGAGAAAATCGTAGGCCTTTTCTATCCGGCGTTGGTCGCTTTCGCTCAACCAGTCTTTCCCCACAAGCTGGTTCGTGCTCAGTGAACCCTCTTTGAAATAGGTCATCCAAAGAAGATTTTGATAATCGCGTAATCCGCCGCATCCGCTTTTCAGGTTCGGCTCCAGCAGATAGACGCTGTCGCCGAACTTCTTGTGCCGGGCGACCTGGTCCTGCATGCGCAGCTCCACGTATTCGCGTTCAAAACCATTAACGCACTTCGAACGGAATTGCCGTCGAAATTCCCCTGCAAGCTCGTCATCGCCCGCGAGAAATCGCGATTCCAGCATGGCAGTCTTTGTGCGCATGTCCTGATTGGCTTGAGCGACGGCTTCTTTGATCGAGCGCGTGGAGTGTCCAACCTTGAAGCCGCTGTCCCACAGAAGATAAAGAAGTTGCTGGACCATCTCCTCGAGATGTGGCCAAATCCCCTTCTTTCCCTGCTGATGCAAAAGCATCACGTCGATGTCACTAAATGGGTTGAGCTCGCCCCGGCCATATCCACCGAGAGCGATCAAGGCAAGTGGGACTTGGGCGCTCTCGTTTCCGCGGGCAGAGGTTGCCGCAGCCCCGAAAACGTATTGCAATAAAACGTCAACCAGCTCCGCGCGCCGCGCACAAATTTCGCGGCCACCGCCGCCCGCCTGATGCTTAAGGCGCAACCGATGTTCTTCGACCTTGAGAAACTTCTTGTAAAGCGGGAGGACTTCGGTTGGACGTCTGGTACCCGTCGCCGCGAGACGGCTTGCCGCGTGCGCCAAAACTTGGTCCAGATGACGGGACGTTTTCATCGCAAATTCGAATTGCTGTTCAATCTAAAATCGGAAACTCAAAATCCAAAATTCCATCTACGCTGGAGAAGGAGCCATCGGCTAATGATGCTCTCCCCTCACGATGGCAACACTAGCGTGTCCTGCGGAGAGATCAGTATTTCAGAAACGAAGTGACTGGCGTGGGCTCGAGTTGCTTACGGCCATGAAGGAATTCCAACTCAATCAGAAACTGTGCTTCGAGGAGGTGTCCCCCGGCCCTGCGAATGAGGACAGCCGCAGCGGCGGAAGTCCCGCCCGTTGCCAACAAATCATCTATCAGCACAACTTGTTCGCCTGCGTTAATGGCATCGACGTGCATCTCCATTTCCGCTTCGCCGTACTCAAGCGAGTAACTCGCGATCTCAGTTTTGAAAGGGAGCTTGCCACGCTTTCGGATTGGAACGAAACCGACATCGAGTTCATAGGCGACGGCCGATCCAAAGAGGAACCCGCGCGCATCGATCCCAACGATCTTATCAATCTTTCTCCCGCGACAACGGTCCAAAAATAAATCAATCGACGCCCGAAACAAGGCGGGATCGCTCAAGATCGGGGTAATATCTTTGAAGACGATTCCCTTTTTCGGAAAATCGGGAACGTCGCGCACACCGGCACGCAATTTTTCGACTACGTCGGAGGCCATCGGCGCGACGCTAGCGGTCTGCGAACAAACGTCAATGGCGACAAACTAATGAGTTATTGTTCGCCCAGATGCAATTCTTCGGTCTTGCCGTTTGTGACTAACCAATGTTTGTCGTGTAAAACGTAGTGAACTCGCGTTGCATCCAGCGAGACGCAAATGGAACCCGCGCGAGAATCTTCCCCGAGAATTTCCAACGACTGCAACGCCTTTAAGTAAATCGGAAGGCGCTCTTTTGGTTGGTAAAACATCTCCATCTCACCCTCTGTATCGCGCTTAATACTGGGTCTCGGGAGTCGAGCAAACCATCCGTCGCCAGAGCCGCCCATTCGTGACAACTGCAGGTACACCGTGTCCCGATTGACGCCAATATCAGCCACACCGATTTCAGCGGGCGCCGTATTCTGCGTTTCAAGCGTCGAAAGCGGAGCATACCGGTAAGCCGCTATTGAAAAGTAATCCTGTTCGTCAACCTTGTCGGTTTGGATTTCGCCGCACCACAAATCACCGTGTGCCGCGAAGAATAATTCACCATTGGCAGCAAAAGCTAAGCATGAAGGATAGGGATGGCGTCTCATGCGCACGGGAATCCACTCCCCGGGATCTTTGAATGCGAATACTGGCTGGTCCCGGTCATCCGTCGTCACAAAAACACGCTGCATCTTCGGATCGTACGCAATTCGCCAGAAACTGACTCCATTCGGAGCATCTCGTATTTTGGTCAACCGCCCGGATTGTGGTTCAAAGGACCAGACGGCTTTGGCTGTTGTGCAGAAGAAGCGGTTTTTGTTCGTACAGGTGATTCCGCGAAGCGAGTCGGAAGCGTCAAGCTGCGTCAACAGAATTTTCCGAATCGTCTTCTTGTTTAGATCGATTTCTTCTACAGCTGGTTTGGACTCGATGTCGCTGATTAGGTAAACTCGTCCACCGTCGCTTGAAAAGACTGCATCGCCGGCGCTGCAGTACGATACGCTGAATAGGAATGCCAGGACGGCGGCTACGAAGGCTATTGGAGTGTTGCGCGCCATGGACATAGAATTGACCGCCACGCTGACGGAATACAAGCTGCTTTGCCATGAGCGCAAGCGACTCTAGAATAGGCTTTGGTGGATCGAGATCTTCTAATCATTTCAACAATCTGTTTTCTCGCGGCAGTTGTACGCACCGGGATCGTTCTGCGCACCGGCGTTTTTCGACCAGGGAAATTTAATTTTCTGGCGATCGGACTGGGTTTTCTTTTCCAGACCACGTTTTTGTCGATCCGCGGTCATGCGCTGGGACGTTGTCCCCTGACCAACCTGTTTGAGGTCTTTATCTTTCTCGCCTGGTCGGTAGCTCTAATCTACATGCTGGTCGGCCCAGCTTACCGTCTCTCACTCATGGGCGCGTTCACAGCGCCGCTGGTGGTCCTGCTGCAAGGCTTCGCGCTGATTGCGCCAATCGATGTTCGTCATCCAGTCAAGGTGCCCGCCAATTCATCGCTGGAATTTCATGCTTCGGTTTCGCTGGTGGCCTATGGCGCGTTCGCACTCGCCTGCATCGCTGGGGTGATGTACCTTGTGCAGGAGCGCCAGCTCAAGACACATCACTTGCGCTCGATTTTTTATCATCTGCCGCCGCTCACTGATCTCTTTGCGGCAATCACGCGCCTGCTTTGGTTGGGTTTCATTCTGTATACCGTAGGGATTGCCAGCGGCTTTTTTACGGGGCGGCCTCTGCCACGCGTACAAGTAGTGGCTGCGATTGCCGTTTGGTTGCTTTATGCGGCGATCCTGCAAGGCCGGTATTTTCGACGAATCGCGCCAAAGCGGGTTGCGGCGCTTTGCATTATCGGATTTAGCGCGGCTCTGACTCTTCTCTGGGGAATCACTTTCTCGGCGCAAACGCACTCTGTCCCATGAACCTTTTCTGCGTCGGCCTCAGTCATCACACCGCAAATGTGGAAACGCGAGAACGTTTCGCCGGTGCCGCCGGAGCTGAATCTACCCTTCGTGAGGCGGGTTGTGCGGAAGCGTTGGTGCTCGCTACGTGTAACCGCGTGGAAGTGTATGGCGCGTCAGAGAAGCGCGTGTCGACGGACGAAATCGCTCATTGCTTATTGCAAAACAGTCAGGTCAGTGATCGCGGCCACAGTGAAGCGTTGCCGTTTTACCGTTACGAAGCTGAAAAGTGCGTACAACATCTGTTCCGGGTCGCTTCCGGGCTCGATTCGATGGTCGTAGGCGAGACGGAAATTCTTGGTCAGACAAAAAAGGCTTATCAATCTGCGCGCACATCTGGTGCCGTCGGGCCCTGCCTGAATCGGCTGTTTCAACGGGCCTTTCGTGTAGCGAAACAAGTTCGCACGCACACGGAAATCACCCGCGGTTCGGTGTCGGTCGGCTCGGTCGCGGTCGATCTGGCTCAGAAGATTTTCGGCGAACTTGGCAGTTGCAAAGTCTTGGTTTTAGGAGCCGGTGAAACAAGTGAGCGCACGGCACGCGCACTCATTTCTCGTGGCGTGAACGATCTGCGCGTGAGCAATCGCTCAAATGATCGCGCGCAACGGTTGGCACAACGAGTTGGTGGCCAGGCCGTTCAGTTCGATCAGTGGCCACAGCAATGCTGCGAGATCGATATCCTGATTACATCCACTTCTTCGGAAGCTCCGTTACTGACGCCGACAAATCTTGGACCCATGTTGGCCAATCGCATCGATCGTCCCCTTTTCATCATCGACATCGCTGTCCCGCGCGATGTCGATTCCGCCGTGAACGAAATGGAAGGTGTCTATCTTTACGACATCGACGCATTGCGATCTGTCGCGGAGCAGTCGCTCGCTGTGCGCCGGCAGCAAATAGCTTCTGCCGAAGCGATCATTGCCGGACATGTCGCAGATTTCCTCGAGAAAATTTCGTGCGAACTGAGGCGCGCTTCGCGAATCACAGGGCATCCGCCGGTCGCTGACAGTTCGCTGCGCGCATCGCAGCTATAGGGGAAGCTGCCAGCTTCCCTACAGGAGCTATATTTCCCCGATGATAAGAAGGATTGTCCTGGGCACGCGCGGCAGCGAGCTGGCATGTGCTCAAGCCCGGTTGGTTGAAGAAGCATTTCAAGCGGCGCAAGCAGACACAAAAATCGAAACAAGAATTATCGCGACGCGAGGCGACAAAGCCAGACTTCTTGAGCGTCAGGCTGGTCGCAAAGGATTGTTTACAGCAGAAATCGAGCGAGCGCTTCTTGACGGTGATGTCGATGTTGCCATTCATAGCGCAAAGGATCTTCCGAGTGAAACGAGTCCAGACGCAGAAGTTGCTGCGGTTCTTCCTCGTGCACCGATGGATGACGTGCTGGTTTCGAAACATCCGGGTGGTTTCGCTTCGTTGCCGCGGAGCGCCACCGTCGCCACGGGCAGTGTGAGAAGGAAACGCCAATTGCTGTGGAAACGCGCAGATCTCAAGCTCGTCGACCTTCGCGGGAACGTTCCGACGCGCCTGCGCAAATTGGCTGGCAACAATTGGGACGCCATCGTGCTGGCTCGCGCGGGAATCGTACGCCTCAGCCTATCGCCAGCTCATCACGAAATGAGCTTCGAGGGCAGGCAATTATTCATTGAAATCCTTCCGCACGAAAAATTTTTGCCTGCAGGTGGCCAGGGAATCATTGCGCTTCAAGTTCGTGCTAATGATGAAAACATGAAGGCGATCGTCGAGCTCGTAAACGATCAGAAGACATTGCTTTGTTTGCGAGCGGAGCGAGAGTTTCTGCGTTTGTTGCACGGGGACTGCAATTGTCCGGTGGGCGTGCTGGCCACAATTGAGAACAACAGGATGAAACTGAGGGCTCAATTGTTTACTGATCAATCAGCGGCACCACGAGAAGGCGAAGTGGAAGGCACTCATGATGAGGGTGAACGTCTGGCGCTACAGTTGCTCAATCTGCTGCAAGCAAGAGCATGAGCACGAGCAAGAGTAAGAACGGAAAAGTTTATCTGGTTGGTGCCGGGCCGGGCGACCTCGGCTTGGTAACGTTGCGTGCCAAGGAGTGCATCGAGAATGCGGACGTGATCGTTTACGATCGCCTTGCAAATCCCGAGACACTGGGCTGGGCGCGGGACGATGCTGAAATTGTCTATGTCGGCAAAACGCCTGGAGACTCGCAGATCAGCCAGCAGGAAATTAACGCGTTGCTGATCGGGAGAGCGCGCGAAGGAAAGCAGGTTGTTCGGTTGAAGGGCGGGGATCCCTTCATGTTTGGTCGAGGCGCTGAGGAGGCGCAGATCATCGCCGATGCGGGTATCCCATTCGAGGTTGTGCCTGGAATCACGTCGTCCATCGCGGGGCCGGCTTATGCAGGAATTCCCATTACGCACCGGGCGCACAATTCACACGTGACGTTCTTTACGGGACACGAAGACCCAGCGAAGACGGAGAATGCAATCGATTACGCGGCGCTGGCGAAACTTGGTGGTACCCAGGTGATGTTAATGGGCGTGGAACGTCTCGGATCAATCACGAGCGAAATGATAAAGCACGGTGTGCGCGGCGATTTGCCAGTGGCATTGGTCCGCCGGGCAACTACCGGCCAGCAAGAAACCCTCACTGGCACACTTCAAGATATTGCTCAAAAGGCCGTCGCGAATGACTTCGCGGCACCCGCCGTGGCAGTATTTGGAGAAGTTGTCGCATTGCGAGACGAACTCAATTGGTACGAAAAACGGCCGCTCCTTGGGAAAAGAATTGTCGTTACGCGAACAAGAAAACAAGCCAGCGCGTTAAGCAGCAAGCTGCGCTCGCTGGGCGCCCACGTTATCGAACTGCCAACGATTCGCATCGAGCCGCCAAGCGACTTGCGCGAGTTCGCAGAACTTGTCCAGGACGCGCACATTTACGATTGGATCGTATTTACGAGCGCAAACGGCGTCGACGCGTTTTTCGATATTTTTTTCAAGCTATACGATGATTCGCGCGAAATCGGCGGCGCCCGGATAGCGGCCATCGGGCCGGCTACGGCCCACCGGGTAAAAGACTTTCATCTGCACGTCGATCTTCAACCCGAAGAATTCGTGGCTGAGAGCGTCGTGCGGGAATTCAAGAAGCAGGGAAGCATCGAAAATTTGAACATTCTCCTGGTGCGCGCAGAAAAAGCGCGGGACGTCCTTCCGAAGGAGCTCTCGGCCTTGGGAGCGATCGTGGACAAAGCATTGGCATATCGGACCGTGCCCGAGACGCGCGACACGAGCGGCGCGCGCCGACAACTGGCGACGGACGGTGCCGATTTGATCACGTTCACCAGTTCGTCAACCGTGAAAAATTTTCTCGCACTGGGGCTACCCTGGCCGAAAGGAATGCAAGTTGCCAGCATCGGCCCGATCACGTCGCAGACTGCACGCGACAATGGTTTGGAGATCGATGTCGAAGCCAAGCGCCACGACATTGATGGCTTGGTAGATGCAATCGCCGACTTCTTTGCTCGGAAGGCTACTGCGAAAAGTTAAAGGTCGAATGGTTAAAAAGTTAATTGGGCATCAAACGGCTTTGCACAGACAACCTTTTAACCGCCTGAGGCGGGTAACATTTTAACTTTTTAACTCTATGGTTTACGGATTGAAGCGGAACTTAGTGCGACCGCGCTTGGCGTTGGCTTTCGCTTTGCGGCGGTGCTTTTGCGAAGGCGTCTCGAAGGCGCGTAGCCGACGGACCTCCTCAAGAATGCCCTCGGCATCCAGCTTGTTCTTCAGCCGCTTCAACGCGCGATCGACGGGTTCACCTTTGCGAACGATCACTTCTGGCATCAATAATCACTCCTGACTTTAGCGATAGACTCCTAATCGGCGAGCGGGAGCCTACTCGGGCCGGGCGGCCCCGTCAAATCTGCTCGGAAAAGGGGCTCCAGAGACCCCTGCACCCCTACAACGGCTGTAGTCACGAGGGCCGGCTTCAAAAGCAGCTCAGCGCTGGGCAAGAGGATTGGCCGCAGTCGCTTTTTCGGTGATCTCGCGCCGCAGGGCAGTAGCACCCCCGCCGCGGGCGCGCGTCCACCACAGCACAATAGGCGAGGCAATAAAGATGGAGGAGTAAGTACCGACAATTACGCCAATAATGATTGCCAGCGAGAAATCCCGCAGCACCGCGCCGCCAAAGAAAAACAGGCAAAGAATCGGGATAAGCGTCACGGTACTTGTAAGAATGGTTCGGCTCAGCGTCTGGTTGATGCTCGAATTCATGATTTCCTCGATACTCCCACGCCTCCCGCTGGCCAGGCCTTCCCGGATCCGATCGTAAACGACAATCGTATCGTTAATGGAATAACCGGCGATGGTCAGCACAGCGCCAATCATTGTGAGAGTAAGTTCGCGCCCGAGAAGCGAGAACATACCAACGGTCATGAGCACGTCGTGTAACAAGGCGACAATCGCCCCCACGGCAAACGCAAGCTCGAAGCGAAACGTCACAAAAATCAAGATGCCCAGGATGCCCAGCCCGAGCGCGATTAACGAATTTTTTGCCAGCTCACCGCCTACCAGCGCACCGACGCGTTCCGAGCCTTCTATCCTAAAGCCAGAGCTTGGCAGCGTTTGCATAACCTGCTTTTCCACCTTGTCGCTGGTGTTCAACGGCGTGCGGATGGTAATGTAACTCCTGCCGACTTGCGTGGATTCCTGAATGGAAGCGTCAGCAAGCCCGATTGGCTTGAGCGCACCGCGCACCTGCCCGATATCGATCTTGCCAGGCGCGCTCAAAGTGATGAGGTCGCCGCCGCGAAAATCGACACCGAAGTTACGTTCGCCGCGTTGGTAAAAAGCGAATGCGCCAGCGAGCAGCAACGCGAGCGAGCACATGCACGCGATAAATCCTTTACCGAGGAAATTGATGTTCTGTGCTGAAATCAAGTGCAACATCGAGATGCGTTTCAGTCTTCCGGTATCGACAAACCAGCCGAGACAATTCCGCCCCACAATGAGCGCTGTGAACAACGAGGCCAAAATGCCGAGCGTAAGCGAGATGGCGAAGCCTTTCACCGGACCAGTCGCCTGCCAAAAGAGAATCGCTGCGGTGATCAGCGTCGTAACGTTGGCGTCGAAAATAGAGCTAAAAGCTTTCTCGTACGCCGTGTTCAGAGCGACCTTGAGCGATTTTCCAAGCGCCATTTCTTCGCGCAACCGCTCGTAAATGAGCACGTTTGCATCAACTGAAAGGCCAATGGTCAGGATAATACCTGCGATACCGGGCAGCGTGAGCACGAAGTGAAACATCGTCAGCGCGCCGACGAGCAAAATGAGATTGATGATCAGGGCGAGATTTGCGATGAGACCGGGAATTTTGTAGTAGACCGCTACACAAACGAGCGTGATAGCCAGACCGACCAAGCCGGCGAGAATGCTCGCACGAATTGAGTCTAGTCCGAGAGTGGGCGAAACGCTGCGCTCTTCCTCGATGCTCACCGGCGTTTGCAACGGGTTCTGAAGCACGCTCGCCAAGCCGCGCGCTTCTTCCTCAGTGAATCTCCCCGTGATTTGTGCATCGCCGCCGTAAATGGCATCTTGAATTACCGGCGCAGATTGGATGACTCCATCCAACACGATCGCAAAGCGATGATGGATGTGCGCAGCCGTTATGTCGCCGAACTTTTTTGCTCCCTCGCTGTCGAACCGCAAATGAACTACCCAACCGTCTCGTTCATAAGAAGCGCCTGCACTCGAAACGCGGTCGCCAGATAAATCGGCTTTCTTTTTGACCAGCAGCCGTTCTTCTCTTGGTTTTTCCTTGGCACCCGCAACGGCCTCGCCGAACTCATTGGTCATCGGCGCCCCCTCCGCACTGAGTTTGTAAGTTTCGATCCGGTAATCTGGCGGAATGACCTGTTTTCCTTCGTCGATCTGCCGCAATCGTTCGCCGTTATCTGGATAAACCAGACGGAATTCCAG
>JBKPGQ010000217.1:0-2125 GCA_046729455.1 Verrucomicrobiota bacterium | reverse complement strand
CCTGTCGCCTGGCGCACGCGCCGATGTCACGCTAATCGATCCGGCCTTGGAATGGACCGTTAGTGTCGATCAGTTTCAATCGGCCTCTCGCAATTCGCCTTTTGACGGCTGGAAACTGAAAGGTCGCGCGGTACGAACAATCGTCGGCGGGAAAACCGTTTGGAAACTCTAGTGGCGTTTGTGTCAAACGCCCAAAACGGATCGGCGCCTGACACAGACGCCCTACAGAAGCTACCCCGCGGCGTATCCGCCGTGGATGTAATTTTCCAAGTGTGCGATTGCAGCCTGCTGACAGGAAATGACGTGCTTAACGAGGTCACCGATCGAGATCACACCGACCACTTGATCGCCTTCGACCACTGGCAGATGCCGAATGTGTTTATCGGTCATCAGCCGCAGACATTTCTCCACCGGTTCGCGTGGATGCGTAACGGTCACATTCGTTGACATGATCTCGGAAACTTTCGTTTCCCGGGAACGTTTGCCACGGAGGAAAACCTTGCGTGTGTAATCGCGCTCGGAAATGATCCCATTCAATCGATCTCCATCCATCACCAACAACGCGCCGACATTTTTTTTATCCATCATTTCAATCGCTTCAAAAACCAATGCGTCGGATCGAATGGAAAAAATATCTTTGCTTTTCTGACTCAAAATCGCGCCGATCGTGCCGCTAACGTCCATATCATCCAGAAAATTTTTGCTGCCGAAACAGCAGCAGCATTAAGATAAGGCAACACCGGCTTGCCACGCAAAACAAATAAACAAGGAATGATGGCTTTGGTAGCGTTCGTCGATTGTCAGTTTGGTTGGCCTGAGTGCGCTGGATGTGCAAGGCTCCACCGTTCGCCCTTGGCAAGGGAGAGGTTGAGGGCTTTTTGAACCGCCTGAACTGAACGGACCCCTCACCTTCATCCTCTCCCCTTAGCGCAAGGGTAGAGGCGAAAACGGACGACGCTCACCGCTTTGATGGCGCCATGGAGTATGATGTGCCCAGATATCTCCGCGGAGCGAGCTTGGGCGGGCGTTTTCCATTAACAATCGCGCCCGCTACTGCGATGTATGAAAGCTCCTGCCGATCCACTGCACAGCGTAACATCAATCCGCCACGGCTCATGTCGCCGCGACCAACGAAGTCTACGGGAAATTGGAGACGGTCGCCAAAACTCGCGACTAGAACACTCACATATTTTCCTGTGGCAATGCTGCCGAGAAGGATGATCTCGCTCTGAGGCGGCAGTTTTCTTGCAAGAACACGCGCGTCTCGCTCGATCGGCGCTCGATAACGCGGATCGTCCTTGTGGATATCGATTGTAGCGAATTCGCGCAAGTCATCGAGACGGATGCGCGTCCTCGCATCGACAAGGCCACGAGTGGGCGTGATTACCAAGACTCCAGGCATTCCAGGCGCGGGCCGCTCAAATGTAGTCGCGTATGCGATCTTGCCCCGAAAGTAGAGGCCACTGAGAAAGGTGAACACCTCGGCGATTGGCGCGCCTCGTTTGTCGCGCAATTTTCGCGCGAGTTCGAATTCCGCCCGATTGCTCAGAACCATCCGCGCTCGTTCGCCACCGGCGTAGGCGGGTGAAAGAAGGAAAATGCGGTAACGAGCGGTGTGACTCATCGGTGGCTATTTTCCGATTCACCGGCGACCGGCGCAAGCAGGTGATTCACGCTTCGTGGCTAGCGACGCGAGCTTACCCCGTGCTCTGAGCTTGCTTTTTTACTGCGAGATGGAAAATAATGCGGCCATGCGTTGGGCCTGGACATTCAAACCTCGCATAACTGACGATCGAAACGGAGAAGATAATTACGATTCAGCGGGCGATGTCTGCCCGGATTTCCTATGCGTGGGGGCTCAGAAAGGTGGAACGTCATGGCTTTTTCACCAGCTCACCTTGCATCCGGATTTCTGGATGCCTCCGTTGAAGGAACTGCATTATTTCGATGAACTGAGCCGGATTCCAGCAGTAGCTTCTGCACGTCCGCGGGAAGACCGCGATCGTAGGTTTCTTGAAGGTATCAAGCGCTTAAGTGCCCGGCCGCACATCGACTTGGAAAATTATGCTAGGCTGTTCGAACCAAAGGGATCGCTCCTCTCAGGTGACATCACCCCGGCGTACTC
>JBKPGQ010000216.1:0-3593 GCA_046729455.1 Verrucomicrobiota bacterium | reverse complement strand
GAATGCGATTTTAGCAAAGTCGAAGCTGCCCTTGAAAGCCCGCAGGCGAAAAATATCCCGAAAGCAAAAGCGCAACTAAGGGACTGGCTGCGCCGCTGGCGGGAAACAGACGAGTTCGCGCCCTGGCCACCGTGCGCCACGGCTGCGAGAGAATTTACCGCGCGCTGGCGGGAGGCGTTTTCGCCTTTGCGGGAATGGGCAAGCGCGTGTACGTCCTGCGTCGCCGCAGACGTGCAGCGCGATTACCGCCAGTTCCGTCTCGCTCGCGGCGCAATTACTTATTCCGATCAAGTCGCGCTCACAGCGCAGTTGTTGCGAATGCCAAAGCTCGCCCAACGAATTCGCGGAAAGAATTATCGTGTCGTCCTCGACGAAGCTCAGGACACCGACCCGCAACAGTTTCTTGTCCTAATCGAGGTCGCGCGTCCCGTGGAGGCGCGCGATGAGTGGTTGCGAGATCGACAATCGCCTCCGCGATCCGGCCATTTCTCACTGGTCGGCGATTTCCAGCAATCGATTTACCAGGATCCGGCCGACCTCGCTCATTACCGGCAACTTCATCGGGCGCTTGTCGAAACCGGTGCTGCCGAAGAGCTGAAGTTTTCTGTCACGTTTCGACTCGACCAAGCGCAGCTCGATTTCATCAACGACACATTTGGAAAAATTCTTAACAATATCGAGGGCCAGGTTGAATTCGTTGACATGAATCCGCGCCCCGAAATCTTACCCGGGCAGGTGATCCGCTTCGAGCTCGGCAACGGTGTCGACCTTTCATTACCTGAAACCCAACGCGCGCAGATTGAAGCTGAAAGACTGGCGAAGTGGCTGCGCGACAGGGGTCTGCCGAAATTGCGCGCAAGATGCTGGCGCGAAGTTGCGATCCTCTGTCCGCGCAAGGCCTGGTTACGCGCCCTGCGCGATGCGCTGATCGAGCAACAAATTCCCGTTGAGGTTCAATCGGAAAGCGATCGACAAGCCGAACATCCAGCTTACGCCTGGTTAACCGCGCTGCTCACCATCATGGTCGATCCGAATGCGAGCTACGAAATCGTCGGTGTTCTGCGCGAGGTATTCGGAATCTCAGATGACGAACTGGCGCGGTTTGTTCAAGGTGACGGATACAAATTTCAGATCGAACGCAAGACTGCCGGTCGTGGCGTAGTCGTTGGCGCGTTGAATTCGCTCACTCGGCTTCGCGGAACGCTGGCGCATCAGCCGCTCTTCAGCGCCGTGCGCGAGATTGTACGAATGACGCAATTGTGCGAGCGGCTACGCACATTGCCCCGTGAAGAATTTGGTAATTCACTCAACGAACTTGATAAATTGCTCAGCGGCGCCGCGGCTGCGGAGTCGCGGCAGGAATCGTTGGCTGATTTTGCGCTCGCCCTTCGACGCAACTTTGACGCGGTCCGCGAGGCCGAACCGGCCGAAAATGATGCGGTCCAACTGATTACCGCGCACAAGGCAAAAGGATCGGAGTGGGACGCCGTGATCGTTCCGTTTCTCGCACGCGAAGCGCGACTCGGCGGGAACATTCGTTATCCGATGGTGTTGCCCGGCGAACAGCCCTTCATTGCCTTCGATCGGAGTGATCGCGCTGATCTGGAAGACGAGTTGAAACGGATTCAGCGCCAGGAAATGGAACGGTTGCTTTACGTCGCTCTGACCCGCGCGCGCCACACGCTTGTCTTCGCACTGGACGTCGATTTTTTTCGCGGCAAACGCGGCGTGCACGGCGACACACAATTAAAATGGCTCAAAGCCGATGCGAACGAGCCGAATGCGAAAGTTATTGCCGCGGTTCCAGAGGAACCGACATCTTGCGAAGAGACCGCTGCGCACCAGCGCGAGCGCGAACGGGAACTTGTCCCTGATACCTTGAGCGCGCTTCGATTAGAGACCGGTTGGATTGACATCGCGCGACAACGAGCGGCTTCTTTTATCGAGAAAGTCACCCCCAGCCAGTTCGCTCCGGAAGAAGAAACAACCGAGGCGCCGAGCACCGAGGAATGGATCGAGATAGAGCCAGAGTTGCGACCGCCGCGGATCGATAATCCGGCGACGCGGTATGGAGTGTGGTGGCACGATTTTGCCGAGCAGATCAGTTGGCGCTCGGAGCCGGCGGAGTGGCAACGGATCTTCGACCACAACGTCACCGCGTCGCCAGATGTCGCGCGGTCGAAACGGGAGTGGGAGCTCTTGCAAAAACAGATCGAATCGTCTGATGGACTGGCCCGCCATTTGCGCGCCGCCAGTTTGGTTCGGACGGAGATTCCTTTCTTCTGGAAGATCAACGGTCCGAGCCGGAATGGCGTAAAATGCCTCGAGGGGATTGTCGACCTTGCATTGTTCAATCAGAAAGCGAACGAAGTTTTCATTCTCGATTGGAAAACGAACCGGATCGCGACGGACAAGATCGACGTCCTCAAGGAGATTTACCGCCCGCAGATGGCGGCATACTGGCAGGCGATCCGCAGCCTCACGAACGCGCTCGTCAGCGCTGCAATTTATTCGACCGCAACCGGAGGATTCCTTGTATACGATCGTGATGAGCTCACTCGCGAATGGGACCGGTTGCGCGATTTACCGCAGGTCGGGCTGGTCGCAGCAATCAGCTCTCGCGCTCTCCGCGGATGAATTGCTCGACGCAGCGATACGCTTCGTCGTCGGTCATTTGAACCGGGGGATGCTTCGAGAAGAAGGCAGAGGGCGAATGCAAGACGCCGCCGATGCCTCGATCGAGCGCAAGCTTGCAGCAACGGATGGCGTCGATCGCCACGCCGGCGGAGTTTGGCGAATCTTCAACGGAAAGTTTCACATCGATTTCCATCGGCACGTCGCCGAATAGCCGGCCCTCCACACGGATAAAGGCAATTTTGTTATCGAGTTGCCACGGCACGTAATCGCTCGGGCCGATGTGGATATTTTCGTCTGCCAGACGTTCGCCGATCACGGATTGCACCGCTTCGGTCTTCGAGGTCTTCTTCGATGCCAACCGGGTCCGATTAAGCATGTTTAAGAAATCGGTGTTACCGCCTGTGTTCAGTTGATAGGTGCGCACAAGCTTCACGCCGCGCTTGCGAAAAAGGTCAACCAGCGCCCGATGCAGGATCGTAGCGCCCATTTGCGCTTTAATGTCATCCCCTATGATCGGGAGATTCTTATCGGCAAATCGCCTTGCCCACTTTGGATCGCTGGCGATGAACACAGGGATGTTATTCACAAATCCGAGCCCGGCCTCCAGTGCGCAACTGGCGTAGAAACGGGTCGCCTCTTCGGAGCCCACGGGCAGATAATTAACCATCAGTTCCGCGGAAGAGTCTTTCAGTTCGGCAATGATCTGTTCGCGAGTGGATTCTTTCTCCATAGGGAGGAATGTGCGGAGGGGATCCTGATCGCGCATGTGCGCAGGGTAACCGTCGAAAACGCAGCCCATTTTCACGATTGCACCGGTGAGCTTAACCTTTTCACAGAAGACCTTCGTGCAATTGGGGGGCGAGAAGATGGCTTTGCTAACGTCCAGGCCGACCTTGCGCCGGTCGATGTCAAAAGCGGCAACTATTTCGATGTCGCCCGGCCGGTATGAACCGATT
>JBKPGQ010000215.1:0-28576 GCA_046729455.1 Verrucomicrobiota bacterium | reverse complement strand
CAATGGAAGGCGCGCTGAAGTTTGCGCGGGCCGCCACCGGGCGTAAGCGAGTGGTTTCGCTCGCAAGCGCATTTCACGGACTGAGCCTTGGTTCGTTATCGTTAATGGGTTGCGAAAGTTTCACCGAAGGATTCGGGCCGCCAATGGAAGGATTCGACGCACGTGTGCCACTCGAGGATATCGAAGCCTTGGATCGGCAGTTGCGTTCGCACGACGTGGCGGCGTTCGTCATCGAAACAGTGCAGGGAAAAGGCTGTCAAACTTCCAAGACTGATTTCTTTATTCGCGTGCAGGAACTCTGCCGGAAATACGGTACGCTGCTGATCTCCGATGAAGTGCAGACAGGGCTTGGTCGCACCGGAAAAATGTTTGGATTTCAACATTGGAATCTGGAGCCGGACATCATCACGCTGGCAAAAACACTAAGCGGCGGCTACGTGCCCTGCGGCGCGATCGTGACCCGGCGCGATATTTACCAAAAAACTTTTTCGCGCATGGACCGTTGCGTCGTGCATTCGACAACTTTCGGCCGCAACAATCTGGCGATGGCGTGCGGATTGGCAGCCCTTGAAGTAATCGACAGCGAAAAGTTACTTGAGAATTCCGCGAAGATGGGCGCGCTGCTGATGGAAAAAGTGGACACGCTGCGTGCGAAACACTCGTTCATCAAAGAAGTGCGCGGCAAAGGGCTCATGATCGGGATCGAGTTTCATGAACCACAAGAGTTCAAATTGAAGATGGCGTGGAAGCTGTTGCACAAGATCGACAAGGTGCTGTTTGCGCAAATGATCGTGACCCAGATGCTGAGCAAACATCGCATCCTTACGCAAGTTGCTGGGCACGCTATGGACGTGATGAAGATTCTGCCGCCGCTTATCATTGGCGAAAAAGAAGTCGACATGTTCGTCAGCGCGCTCGACGAGGTTCTTACCGAGTGCCGAAAATTTCCCGGACCAATGTGGGAACTTGGAAACAATTTCGTCAAAGCCGCGCTTGGCTCAAGACGTTCGGTCGAGGCGCGGCCCACCGTTTCTGCTTAGAACGCCAGGGAAAGCGTCTGCGAAAACGCACGCCCGCGCTAGCAAGAGTTTTCCATTGTCGATTTTTGTTCGGAGCGTACGTTCCAAAAAAGGGAGGAAACCTTATGAGCAGTGCCATTGCTGAACAGAAAAAAACTGAAACGAAACCGAATCAGCTCGATCAACTCAAAAAGTTTACCAAAATTGTCGCTGACACGGCGGACTTTGAATCCATGAAGGAGTTCAAGCCGCAGGATGCGACGACCAATCCGAGTCTGGTTTACGCCGCCACGCAAAAACCAGAATACGCGCATCTGCTCGAGGAGGTACTTGCTGATCGGAAGAAATCAGGTCTGAGCGGCAACGAGCAGATCGAAGACATCTGCGATCATTTGCTCGTCCAGTTCGGTACTGACATCCTTGAAATTGTGCCGGGACGTGTGTCGACGGAGACCGACGCGCGATTGTCATATGATGTCGAAGGTTCGATCAATAAAGCGCGCCGGTTAATCAAACTTTATGAGGAGCGAAAGATTCCGCGCGAGCGGGTCTTGATTAAAATCGCTTCGACCTGGGAAGGCTTGAACGCCGCTGAACAACTCCAGAAGGAAGGGATCAAATGTAATCTGACGCTGATGTTTTCGCTGCCGCAAGCCGTGCGCGCTGCGGAAGCCAAAGTACAACTTATCTCGCCCTTTGTGGGCCGGATTTACGATTGGTACAAAAAAGAGAACAAGCGCGATTATACCGGTCCGGAAGATCCAGGAGTGCAATCAGTTATCGAAATTTATACGTATTATAAGAAGTTTGATATCCCGACCGAGGTGATGGGCGCGAGTTTTCGGAACGTTGGACAGATTCTGGAACTGGCGGGATGCGATTGCCTGACGATTAGTCCCGAATTGATGGAAGAGCTTTCAAAATCGAACGAGCCAGTCGAGCGGAAGCTCACTCTGGAGAAAGCGAAGTCGGCGAAGGTCGAGAAGCTGGAGCTCGACGAGAAGAAGTTCCGCTGGATGCTGAACGACAACGCGATGGCCTACGAAAAGACGGGCGAAGGGATTCGGAAGTTTGCCGCAGATGTGGTGAAGCTTGAAAAATTCGTCGCGAACAAATTGTAGCGTTATCTCTTCCTTTATTTGTTCCTCCCCTTCTGCGCACTGAAGGTGAGATGAGCGCAAGACGAAGCGGAAGAGGAAGAGCAGATGTTTAACGTTGTTCTGGTTCGGCCGGAGATACCGCCGAACACGGGCAACATTGGCCGGCTTTGTCTGGCCACACAATCGACTCTGCATTTGATCAAGCCGCTTGGCTTTTCGCTGGATCATCGGCAATTGAAACGAGCGGGTCTCGATTACTGGAACGAAGTAAGCCTGAAGGTTTGGGATTCCTTCGGCGCTCTGCAGCAGTCGCAGCCGCCGGAAGCTAATTATTTTTTTCTAACGACAAAAACTAAGCGCCCTTACTACGAGGCGAGGTTTCAGCGCAATGATTTTCTAGTGTTTGGCCCTGAAACAAAAGGCCTCCCAGAAAATTTACTCGTTGCCAATAAGGATCGCTGCGTCAGCATCCCGATGCATGGAACCCGTAGCCTGAACCTTGCTACTGCGGTTGCAATTGTGCTGTTTGAAGCCGTTCGCCAACAGCAGCGCTGACCAGAAACATCGCAACCCCCTGTAACGAAGCTGGGTTCAATTAGCGAAGTATAGATGGAAAGGAAAACATGAAACGTATTGTGCTTTTAACGTTTATCGGAAGCCTGGCGTTGGCGTTGACGGCGTTGGGCGCTCCAAGGGAAAAACAGGCACATCGATCAGAAAAAGCCAAGCCTACCGCGCACGCGGTGTCAGGTGCACGCAGCGGAAAAGTTGCCGCGCCGAGGGTATCGGGTAGCGCGCCGCGCGTATCACGGAGCGAGCCTCGAATGTCGCGCAGTGTCGCGCCACGGACCCGCACCCAATCGATCGGTCGTGGGTCTGCTTCGCGAGGCAGCCGAATGGAGGTCGCGAAAACGCGCAGCGCGCGAACAACGGAACGTATAGCAAGAACACGTGATGCGCGGGCAGCGGAACGCGCGCCTCGGACGAAAACATCAGCCGCCCACGGCGAAACTGCGCTTGCCCGTGAAAAAGCTGTCACTCGCGCGGAAACTCAGCGCACCCATGCGGACGTGGCAAGAGCACGTGCTACACAAACCGCCAGTGACAGAAGGGAGCTTAGCCGCGAGCGAGCTGTTGCCCGCGCGGAAACTCAACGCAGGATCCGTGCAGAGAAAGCGCGTGCGGCGGAGACCGTGGCAGCCCGGACTAGAGCCGCAGCCCGCACCAACCTGAAAGCGAATCGGCAGAGAAATCTCACTCTGGCGCGCAACGTGTTGCATAATCGGGCAGGAGACGTCCGTATCGTCAACAATTGGCGAAGCGATCGTTTCCGAGGCGCGAACTACGCCGCGTTCTACAATTACAACCGCGTATGGCATGACCGTTGGTGGTGGAAACACAACCATACCAACATCGTGTTTGTGCTGGGCGGTTGGTGGTACTGGAACGCCGGTTATTGGTACCCAACATGGGGCTACGACCCGTATTACTACTATCCATACGACGGGCCGATCTACACCGGCTATGCAACGGTAACGCCCGACCAAGTCATCGTAAACGTGCAAGTTGCACTGCAACAGCAGGGTTATTACGCAGGATCGGTCGACGGAGTTCTTGGGCCACAAACACGTGCGGCATTGGCCGCGTTCCAATCTGACAACGGCCTTGCGGTCACTTCGGCAGTGGACCAGCCAACCTTGCAGACGTTGGGAGTGGCATAACGTAAGTTATTCGCTCAAAGGGCCGCATAGCAGACTAGCTGTGCGGCCTTTGTTTGCGCATGCTTGCAAAAAACCAGGGAACTCGCTCCCAAGTTCATGAAGAGAATATCCAGAAAACAACGCTGTGACGTTGAATAAGTGAGACCCTTGAGAACGTCTAAAGAGCTTAGAAAGAGAAAGCTTATGAGAACGATTTTAGTTTTGATTTGCAGTCTTGCGCTCGCATTTGGGGCAAGCGGGGCGCAGGAGAAAAAGAAAGAAGAAAAATCACCACCGAAAAAGCAGCCACAGGCAACACAGGCTGCCAAGCCACGGGGTACCGCGCCTAAAGCAGGCGGACCACAACGGCAAGCTAACGCCTCACAGCAAGCCCCGGAAGCTCAAAAAGGGGCTGAGGCTGGGAAGGGGAAAGGAAAGCGCGCCCAGCAAACAACCAATGCTGCTGCGGGACAACCGGTAAGTGGAGGACCGCAAAAGACAAAAGAAAAGAAAGCGACGCAATCGACTTCTGCCACGGCTGGTCAGGGTACGGTTGGCGGACAAGCAAAAGGCAAGACAAAACAAGGTAAAGCCAATGTTGCTCAGGGAAAACAGAAGCCAATCAAGCCGCAACATTTCAATGTGCCAAGTAAACCGAACACCGCGAAAGCTCCTCCTGTGAAGTTCCAGCAAAACAGACGAATCGAAGGAAGCCAAAACTGGCAGGGCCAAAAATATTCTGTTTTCCGCAACTACAAGTCCGAGTGGCACGATCAGAACTGGTGGCACAGCCATCACAACAAGATCGTGTTCGTCTTCGGCGCCCCGTATTTTTGGAACGCGGGTTACTGGTTCCCTGCCTGGGGTTATTATCCCAACGCCTATTACGCGTGGGATGGTCCCATTTACGCTTATAATAACCTGCCGCCCGATCAGGTAATCGCTAATGTGCAGGCCGCGCTACAACAGCAAGGTTTTTATCACGGGGACGTGGACGGTCTTATTGGGCCGCTTACCCGTACTGCGATCGCTGATTACCAGCGCGCCAATGGCTTAGTAGAGACAGCCGCGATTGACCAGCCGACGCTACAATCACTGGGAATGGCGTGACAAACTTTTATAAAGAAGCCGCCGCCGACCTCTTTTCACCGGTGGCTTTTTGTAGCGTCTTGCTGCGAAGTCGACTTGAGAACAATACTTGCCAAAACTGCAGTCGAATAAGTATACGACGCTAAACGTCTAGCAAATCAGTAAGAGAAAAATCTATGAGAACATTCCTTATTTTAGTTTGTAGCCTTGCACTCGTGTGTTCCGCGGGCGCTGCGCAAAATGACAATAAATCAAAGAAGCAAGCGCAGAAGAAAAGGCAGACTCAATCAACACAGTATGCGCGTCCTTCGAGCGGGCCAAAGAAACCAGCACCCAAACGCTATGAGCCAACCTCAACGGCAACATCATATCAGAAAACGAAAGCGCGGCAGGGCGTCAATCACCAGGTTTATCAATCGAGATCGAATGTAAAGACGGCAAAAAAGGGTTCGCAACAAATCGCCGCACAGAATGCGCAAGCCGGGCGGTATTCGACTAAGAAGACGAAACAAGCGCGGCAGGGCGTCAATAACCAGGTCTATCAATCGAGAGCGAATGTGAAAACGGCGAAGAAGAGTTCGCAGCAAATCGCCGCACAGAATGCGCAGGCTGGACGATACGCGACCTCTGCAACTTATAACAAGAAGACAAAGCAATGGAAAGGTAACACGGCTTCTGCCGCTGCATTTCAATCGAATGCTAAAAAATACAAAGCACAGCGTTTCAATCTGGCGTCAAGCACGCGTCCGACAAAATTTACCACTGTGAAGTTTCAGCAAAACCGACGAATTCAGGGAAGTCAGTACTGGCAGGGTAAGAATTATTGGGCCTTCCGAAATTACAGACCGGCGTGGCACGACAGAATTTGGTGGCGAAATCATTACAACCGCGTCGTTTTCGTATACGGTGGATGGTATTACTGGAATTCGGGTTGGTGGTATCCAGCGTGGGGATACGCTCCGAACGCGTATTACGCTTATGACGGTCCTATCTACGGTTACAACAGCTTGCCACCAGATCAGGTTGTTGCCAACGTTCAGGCAGCACTACAAGAGCAAGGCTATTATCAAGGCGAAGTGGACGGCCTGCTCGGTCCACTTACGCGTGAGGCAATTGCGGATTACCAGCGCAATCATGGCCTGTATACGACCGCAGCCATTGATGAGCCGACGCTGGAATCGCTGGGAATGACGTAAGAAACTTTCTCTTAACCGAAAAGCCGCCGTCGATTACTTCAACGGCGGCTTTTTGGCGTACATAGAAGTGACACGCTCTTGTCTTAGCATCGTGTTTGCTGCAGATAAGAGGACAAACCTTCCTCGATGGAAACAGCAATTCCGCAATTAGTGGCGCGCGATCTTTTCCAATCCTTCCGAATGGGCGCTCGCCGGATCGAGGTCTTGCGCGGTATTTCGATGGAGGTCGCGCGCAATGAAGCAGTCTTTCTTTCCGGCGCTTCGGGTGCGGGTAAGACAACGCTTCTCTACACCCTCGCAGGTTTGGAGCGCCCCGAGGCCGGGACGGTCGAATTCGAGGGACGAAATCTTTACAACGGCACGTCTGCCTCACAGGCGCGTTTTCGAAACCAGAAAATGGGTTTTGTATTCCAGGGATATTTTCTCCTGCCGGAGCTGACTGCACTGGAAAACGTCTCACTGCCGGGGATGATCGGTGGAAAATCTACAAGGGAACGCGCCGAAGAAAGCTTGGCGGCCGTTGGTTTGGCCGGCCGCATGCATCATCTGCCAGCAGAACTTTCAGGAGGCGAACAACAGCGCGTGGCAATTGCCCGGGCCTTAACGAATAATCCCGAAATCATCTTCGCCGACGAGCCGACGGGAAATCTCGATTCAAAAACCGGGAATGCAATTATCGATCTGTTGTTAGACCTGACGCGTTTGCGAAGAAAAACGCTACTCGTGGTGACACACGACGCTCGCCTCGCAGCACGTGGTGACCGTCAATTGCATATCAAAGACGGAGTGTTGCAGTGGTGAACACACGGATTCACTACCTGCGATTTAATTGTTTCCAGATCCAACGCCCTTCATTTTGCAACTTGAATTGCCCGCTTAAGCGTTGGAGATTTTGTTGAGATTATGAAAACCACTGATGCGACGGTGTTGGACGAACCGAAAATTCACGAACCTGGTGCCGAGGCAGTAATGGAACCTGCAGTCGAAAGTCGGCCGCGTCGGACAACCGGCATCAAGGAAGCAAAAATTTACATCGACGGAAAATTCTACTCGGAAGCCGACGCGAAGATTTCCGTGTTCGATCATGGTCTGCTTTATGGTGACGGAATCTTCGAAGGAATTCGCTTTTACAACGGGCGAGTCTTCCGACTCGAAGAACACCTTCTCCGGCTGTGGGATTCGGCGCGCTCGATCTGTCTCGAAATTCCGATGACGATGCGGGACATGACCGAAGCGGTCCTCGAGACAATCCGGCAAAATCATTTGCGTGATGGTTATATCCGGCTGCTGGTTACACGTGGGATTGGCAATCTGGGTTTGAACCCGACGCAATGTAAGTCTCCAAGCGTGATTATCATTGCGGCGACGATCGCCCTTTATCATGAGGACTTTTATCGCAAAGGGTTGACCATTGCGACTTGCGCGACACGTCGCAGCAGCCCGGCGGCGCTTAATCCAGCGGTCAAATCGTTGAATTATTTAAACAACGTGATGGCGCGGATTGAGGCTAATTTGGCGGGCGCGGATGAAGCGCTCATGTTGAACGATGCGGGGAACGTTGCCGAATGCACTGCTGACAACGTTTTCATCGTTAAACACGGCCAAATTTTCACGCCACCCGTCGCTGCCGGCGCGCTGCGAGGGATTACACGCTCGGTAGTATTCGAAATCGCGGCCGAACTTGGCGTCAAGGTTCGGGAGACCGACATCACGCGCCATGATGTCTTTGTTGCTGACGAATGCTTCCTCACCGGCACTGCCGCAGAGATCGTCCCGGTCGTAAAAGCGGATGGGCGATCGATCGGCAACGGAAAGCCAGGGCCCATCACCGGGCGCATCATTGCGCGATTTCGTCAGGTGACACGCGAAACCGGTACACCAATTTTCGCCTAAAGATTGAGCAAAGCCGGCTCTGACGCAGAAACGTCATGGAAATATCGGGGTTGAATGTTTCCAAAACAGCAAAGTCTAATTAAGAGAGATGTTGTGTGACGTTTGCAAATGCAATGACGCGACAGTCTTCCTGACGCAGATTCTGGAAGGCAAAATGCAAAAGGTGAATCTCTGCGATGCATGCTCGAAGGAGAAGGGCGTCCAGGATCCGACCGGTTTCGCGCTCGCGGATTTGCTGCTTGGCATTGGAGCAGCTGAAGAAATTGAAAAAGGCGCATCGACTCAGAAATGCCCAGTGTGTGGCTTTAGTCAGGCCGACTTCAAAAAAACCGGCCGTCTTGGCTGCAGTGAGTGCTACGTTACTTTCGGGGATGGCTTGGGTTCGCTTTTAAAAGCGATGCACAAAGGCACCGAACACATCGGAAAATTTCCGGAACGGGCGCAGCGGGCGATGGCGCTTAACCATCGGATGCGTGCTTTGACCGAGCACTTACAGAAAGCTGTGGCGGACGAGAACTACGAGACTGCTGCTTCCTTGCGCGATCAAATTAAACAACTCGAAAGCGAGCTCTCGAAGTCGTCATGAAAATTTCCAACATGCTCTCCACAGCTGGGGAATGGTTGCGCGGTGAGGGGCCTCATCACCAAATCGTAATTAGCAGTCGGGTGCGGCTCGCACGCAACTTGCGCAACCGTCCTTTTCCGGGTTGGGCGAAAAAGGCGGAGCGCGGTTCGATTTTGGAATTGATCAGGTCGCACGTGGAAGCGCTTCCGGAAATGCAGGAGGCGTTTGCGGAAAGCTTGCAGGATTTGTCGGCTCTAGACAGACAGGTTCTGGTGGAACGCCATTTGATCAGTCGAGAACACGCCGCCAAGGGCGCTGGAAGCGCGGTCGTCGTGAATCGGCGGCAGACCCTCAGCATCATGATCAACGAAGAAGATCATTTGCGGATGCAATCGATTCGTTCCGGTCTGCAATTGAAACAGGCATTCAAACTTGTCGATAAAGTCGATAGCGCGCTCGAAAGCAGACTGGACTTCGCCTTCGATTCCCGCCTTGGGTACCTGACCGCATGCCCTACGAACGTCGGTACTGGAATGCGCGCCTCTGCGATGTTGCACTTGCCAGGGCTTGTCCTGAGTGAATTGATTAATCAAGTCATTCAAGCCGTGAGCAAAATCGGACTCGCGGTACGTGGCCTGTACGGCGAGGGCACTGAGGCAATGGGCAATCTTTTCCAGATTTCAAATCAGACCACGCTCGGAGAGAAGGAAGAAGAAATCATCAGTCGCCTGAGCAAAGTAATTGAAACAATCATCGAAAAGGAGCACAACGCGCGACAAATACTGCTTCAGAAAAAACCAAACACGCTTTTGGATCAGATCGGTCGCGCGTACGGCGTTTTGACCTACGCTCACGCCATGGCGTCCAAGGAAGCGCTCAACCTGCTCTCAATCATTAAACTTGGGATGGACTTGGGCGCGTTTCCGGAAGATCGACGTTTGCAAATCGATGAATTGTTCATTGAAACGCAGCCGGCGCATTTGCAAAAAAGCTCTCAACAAAAATTGAACGCGGAAGAACGCGACCATTTGCGTGCCCAAATTATTCGCGAGCGTTTGAAACTCTTTCCCAAACCTGATATTAGTAAGATGGCGAGGCAATCGGGCGGTGACTCGATTGCGGTGCCATCGAACGATGAATAATTTCACTCCCCGAGCTCAACAGGTTTTGGCGCTTGCTCGCAAGGAAGCCGACCGGTTTAACCACAACTACGTCGGCACCGAGCATCTGCTTTTGGGGCTTATCAAGCTAGGCCAGGGAGTAGCTGTTAATGTCCTGCAGAAGATGGGTCTCGATCTTGAGACCGTGCGCATGGAAGTGGAGAAGCAGGTCGGCTCAGGACCGGAAACCAAGATGGTCGGGAACGTTCCCTACACTCCTCGCGTCAAGAAAGTGCTGGCGCTCGCGGGCAAGGAAGCCAAGGCGCTCAATCATTCTTACGTCGGCACCGAACACATTTTGCTGGGACTTTTACGCGAGGGCGAAGGAGTCGCTGCGAGAGTTCTGAAAAGTCTTGAACTCGACATCGAACGCACACGCAACGAAATCCTCAAAGAGCTCGATCCAAATTTCACGCCCTCCGAATCGGACCAGGAAGGCGGCGAGCCAACGAAGAAAGATGTCAAGACGCCAGCACTCCGCGCATTTGGCCGCGATCTGACCGATCTGGCAAAGAAAGGCGAACTCGATCCGGTAATTGGCCGGCGCAATGAAATCGAGCGCGTCATTCAAGTGCTTTGCCGAAGGACAAAGAACAATCCGGTCCTGATCGGCGAAGCAGGTGTCGGTAAGACCGCTATTGCCGAAGGGCTGGCCCAGGAGATTGCGAACGGCAATGTGCCTGAATTGTTGCGAGACAGACGCGTGATCACGCTTGATCTGGCGTTAATGGTGGCCGGCACAAAATACCGCGGCCAGTTCGAAGAGCGCATCAAGGCGGTGATGGACGAGATCCGCCGTTCGAAAAACGTGATCCTTTTCATCGACGAACTACACACGATCGTCGGGGCTGGTTCTGCTGAAGGCGCGATGGACGCATCGAATATCATCAAGCCTGCGTTGAGCCGTGGTGAGTTGCAATGCGTTGGCGCGACGACGATGAACGAATACCGCAAATACATCGAGAAAGATGCCGCGCTGGAACGCCGTTTCCAGACGATAAAGGTTGATGCGCCGACGGTAGATGAAGCCATTCAAATCCTGAAAGGTCTACGTCCGAAGTACGAAGCGCACCACAAAGCAAGGCTCACGGACGAAGCGCTGGAGACAGCCGTTAGATTTTCTGATCGTTATATCACGGGACGATTTCTTCCCGACAAGGCAATCGATGTTATGGACGAAGCGGGTGCGCGTGCCCGCATCAATGCCATGACGCGGCCGCCCGATGTGAAGGACATCGAGAAGGAAATCGAGGAGATCCGGGTCGAGAAAGAAGGGGCAATCAAAGCGCAGGATTTTGAGAAGGCCGCTGCGCTCCGCGACAAAGAGAAGCAAACGAAGGAAAAGCTCGATGCCATTCTAAATCAATGGCGTGAGGAGCGAGAAGAGAAAGAGGTGGTGGTGACGGCGGACGACATGATGTACATCATCTCAAAAGTCACGGGCGTTCCTCTCCAGCGCATGGAACAGGAGGAAACACAAAAGCTCCTCATGATGGAGTCTGAGATGAAGCAGCGCGTCATCGGACAGGACGAAGCAGTTACCGCGATCAGCAAAGCTTTGCGCCGCTCCCGCGCGGATTTGAAAGATCCAAAGCGACCGATCGGATCATTTGTGTTTCTCGGTCCTACCGGCGTTGGCAAGACGTATCTCGCCCGTACGCTCGCGGAATTCATGTTTGGTGATCCTGACGCGTTGATTCAGATCGACATGTCGGAGTACATGGAAAAATTCACCGCGTCGCGCCTGATTGGTTCGCCACCGGGATATGTCGGTTACGAGGAGGGCGGCCAGCTGTCCGAGGCTGTGCGTCGCCGGCCATATTCGGTGGTTCTCTTTGACGAGATTGAAAAAGCGCACCCCGACGTGATGCATTTGCTATTGCAGATCCTCGAGGACGGGAAAATCACCGACTCGTTAGGGCGCAAGATCGATTTCCGGAACACAATCATCATCATGACTTCCAATGTCGGGGCCGAATTGCTCAAAAAACAGACGGTGATGGGTTTCGGCGCACCGCTCGAAGGACATGATTATGCTTCGATGCGCGACAAAATTCTCGAAGAAACCAAGCGGGTCTTTAAGCCCGAATTTCTCAATCGACTGGACGAAACGATCGTCTTCCATTCGCTCGGCAAAACGGAGTTGCTCCGCATTGTCGATCTCGAAGTGGACAAAGTGCTCCTGCGCATCAAAGCCAAGGAAGTTCATATCGAGCTGAACCAAAGCGCGAAAGAATTCCTCATCGAGAAAGGATACGATCCTCAGTATGGAGCGCGGCCGATGCGTCGTGCGGTAGAACGTTATCTCGAAGACCCGCTGGCGGAAGAATTGCTCCGCGGCAACGTCAAGCCAGGTGACCGCGTCGAAGTCATCGCTAACGACGGCAAGCTTGGTTTTCACGTCGCCGAGCCGCAGGCGCAGAGCAGCACGGCCGCGCCCGCAGCGAGTTAGCGGTTTTTCGGGTCGCCCGGCGGCCGAGCTCTACCAAATCACGCCCGCGGATGCGCGTCCGCATAGGCTTTCTTTAACCGCTCCGTAGTCACGTGAGTATAGATTTGCGTTGTCGAAAGGCTGGCATGCCCGAGCAACGCCTGAACACTGCGCAGATCGGCGCCACGATCGAGCATGTGCGTCGCGAAACTGTGCCGCAGCTTATGTGGGCTGATTGAAATTGGAATTGATGTGTGACGCACATAGCGCTTCAAGACGAGCCAGATCGAACGCGGCGATATTCGCCTTCGCGCCTTGTTAATGAATAACGGTCCCGAATGCACGTTCGCCGCGGCGCGATAACGCGAGATCGCCTCCAGCGCAGGCAAACCCACAGGACACACACGTTCTTTGCGGCCTTTGCCAAATACGCGGACCGACTCTGTGTAAGGGTCGACCTCAGCCACGTCGAGCGCAGCCAGTTCGCTCAATCGCAAGCCGCTGCTGTAGAACAATTCCATGATCGCGACGTCGCGCAGCGGCATCCAAACCGGCGCAGACCTGCTTTTCGATTCGCGTGTTGGCGCGGCAAGAAGTTCTTCGACCTGCTGACGTGTGAGGACCAATGGAAGCTTCTTCTCGATTTTCGGCAGTTGCACTTCGCGCACAGGATTGCCGCGCAACCCTTTCCGGGCTGCCAGAAACTGATAAAACGTGCGTAACGCAGAGAATTGCAATCGCACGTAGGAACGCGCTTGTCCGCGTTTCGCAATTGCAAACAAATAATCGCGAAAATCGTCACCTTTGCATTTTTTCCACGGTGTTTGGTTTTCGACGCGAAAAGCAGCCAATGCCTGGCGATAAGCCTTCAATGTGCGCGGCGAAGCGTTTCGCTCGTTTGCGAGATAGCGCAGGAATTCCTCAGCAAGAGGATCCTTGGTGTGGGAAAAGCGCGCGCCTTTTATCATGTCGAGCAGCGGTAGGGCGGGCAGTCTGCTGCACGCCGCGGGATGCGACGAGCCGATGGGCCGGCGCGCACGGCGTGATGCGCCCTACCGGCTAAAAGCGAGGAAGTCATTCCGGTTTTTCTACGACGTAACGGAGGTCTTCCGCGGTCGCGTGACCACGGAATTGACTTTTGAAAATTGGCGGTGGGTTCATGGAAATTAGTTGGTAGCCCTTCAAAACAAACTCAGGATAAATTCCATTGCTCGCAGGTTCATAAACCTTGTCGCCGCTAAAATAGCCGTAGAGTTTGTATTCGTAATTGTTATCGCTTCCGATATCGACACGTTCGCGATCTGGAGCGAGCTTCTGTTTTTCGTTCAACATCACTAATTCTGCCGTGCTCCAGGGTTGGCCTGGCCGTCGGATGTAGCCCCAGAACTTGTAATCTGATTTATAATAACGCCGTCCGATAAAATAATCCCCGGCGGGTTCGGCTGCGATGTTCTGTGCCATCTCGAGCCTGGCTTGTTGAATCCCCTGGGGAACGGTTTCACAGGCGCCGAAAAACGCCGCGCCAAGCAAGAGATTGCCTGCGAGCAAAAAGCGAGTGACGCGTCTCATTCCTTCAGGTGCACATCTTTTATCGCACCTTTGCGCTTGGTGCAAACTAACGAGATGCTAAACAATTGCGCTGAGACGGCCGGCCCGCTACCTTCCCGGCTGTTATGATCGAACTGGAAGTATATGCGCAGGGTTTGCGCGACCTGAACAAAATCCTGGAGCTGGATCTTCAACTCGAGCCAATTGCAGATCTTCATTACAAGATCGATACAAACCACGACCTTGTATACTTCGAGTTCGACCGACCAACATTGAGCTTGCGTGAGATTCGGGCGATTTTTCTCAAGCTCGGACTGGAACCTCTGTTTATCGGCGCGATTCCACCGGAGCTTCGACCCAGAACAAAAACAGAGCCGCTGACTGCCTAAGAAGGTAAGAAGTGAAGAGTGACCCGCGCTCGACTTGTCACGCTTCACCCAGCATCGCTTCTTGCATCGAATTTGTGGAGTAATTAACCGATGATCACCCGCCTCTTTAACGCCCTCGGTGGGGGGCTCCTTTCGTTCTTTCAATATCTGGGAGAGCTGGTGCTGCTCGCAGCCGATACGTTTCGTTCCATTTTCACGCACAAGCTTCGCTGGAAGTTGTTTCTCAACCAAATTGTCGAGATCGGATTGCTTTCACAACTCGTTGTCGTGATCACGGGCGCGTTTACCGGCGCAGTGTTCGCGGCTCAAACATTCTTTCAATTTAACAAGATCGGCATGGGATCAGCCACAGGCGCAGTGGTATCAGTCTCGATATGTCGCGAGCTCGGCCCGGTGCTCACAGCATTAATGGTGGCGGGTCGCGTCGGCGCAGCCATGTCGGCCGAAATCGGCACAATGAAAGTCACCGAGCAGATCGATGCCCTTCGCGCGCTCGCGGTTTATCCGACTGATTATCTGGTCGTGCCGCGCGCGCTCGCCATGATGATATCCATGCCGCTGCTGGTAGCTGAATGTATCGCAGTCGGCATCGCTGCCGGCTATTTCATTGCGATTTTTCTGCTCGAGATCAACGGCACGTATTACGTGGCGAACATGGTGCGCTGGACGCGCAATCGCGACATTATTATGGGGCTCTCGAAAGCATTTTGTTTTGGGATTCTGATTGTATTTATCAGTTGCCAAAAGGGACTGAGCGCGCGCGAAGGCGCCGTCGGTGTCGGCCGCGCGACCACTGAAGCTGTAGTGAACTCCTCGCTCGCGGTTCTGATTTGCAATTTCTTTCTCACGATGTTGCTCAACATCATTTATCCGGCGGGATATCAGTAATATCAGGTAGTTGAGAGTTGAGAGTTGAGAGTTGAGAGTTGTGCGTTGCGATGATCGAAGCGCCGCCATCTCAGAAGCCGTCCACTAAACCTCATCTGGTCACCGGTAATTCGTCGCCAATGATCGCAGTGCGATCATTGGCTAAAAGGATTGGGCGGCAGGAAATTTTGCGCGGCGTAGATCTTGAAGTCGCAACTGGCGAGACACTCGCGATTATTGGACGAAGCGGTGGCGGCAAAAGTGTTTTGCTCAAGCACCTCGTCGGATTGATGACGCCGGACGCGGGCGAAATTTGGATCGACGGGCAAAACATCATCGGAATGAATGAGCGCCAGCTCGGGGAGATTCGCAAAAAGGTTGGCATACTGTTCCAAAGCGGCGCGCTTTTTGATTCGATGACCGTGGAGGAAAACATCGCCTTTCCACTGCGTGAGGCCGGTGAACGGGATCCAAAGGTTCTGCATACGAAAGTGGAGGAAATACTCGAAGTCATTGAGATGGATGGGCAGCAGGATAAGATGCCGGAGAGTTTGAGCGGTGGAATGAAGAAGCGTGTTGGTCTCGCGCGCTCGATCATTCGCCGACCCTCGTGCGTATTGTACGATGAACCGACATCGGGCCTCGATCCGGTGGTCGCGGACAGTATCAATCGCCTGATTCGTAGATTACAACAACGGCTGGGAGTGACGAGCGTAGTGGTCACACACGACATGAAAAGCGCATTCGACGTCGCGAATCACATTGCCTACTTGCACGAAGGTCGGATCTATTTCTACGGCACGCCCAACCAGCTTCAGCAGGCGCGCGATCCAATTTTGCAGGATTTCCTGCTCGGACGCTCTGACGGCAGAGGCGATTGACGCCGAAAACTTGCGCGAGTTGGCCTCCACCGCTCGCAGCGGAACATTTTAACGTCTGCGATGAGCCGGTTTGGGTGGACCGCCGCTCTACCTTGCGAAAATCAACGGTAAGCTCGACAATTAGTGTTCAATGAATCGGCACGAACGAGGTTTGGAATTTAAAGTTGGTGCGTTTGTTTTCGTGGGGTTGGCGATGCTAGGCGCGTTGGTCGTGCAGTTCGGCCGGCTAGGGGAAGGCTTCAAAACGTATTACCCTCTCACCGTTCGCTTCACTGACGCAAGCGGCCTGTTAAAAGGTTCCGATGTTTTGCTGGCGGGTGCCAAGATCGGAAAAGTCTCGGGTGGTCCGCGAATGGTACGCGAAGGCCAGGGTGTGGATGTACCGCTGAAGATTTATGATTACATTAAGATTCCTGAAGGGAGCAAATTCACCGTCGGAAGTTCCGGTTTACTGGGTGATCGCTTCGTAAACGTGGGGATGCCGCCCGGGCAGCCTAAGGCTTTTCTGGCGCCAAATACCCACATCACCGGCGCGCGAGAGACCGGCATCGACGACATCACGCGAGAAGGTGGCGCTCTTTTAAATGATCTTCGAGGGACAGTGCAAAAGTTGAATCAGGAAACGCTTTCCTCGGAGAACATGCAAAACCTGAAGGCGAGCATGGAGCAGTTAAACCAGGCTACCGGTGCGCTGGCACAATCCTCGAAGAAATTAGACGGAGTCATCGACCAGGCGGGTTCCACTATGACTTCCGCGAAAGAAGCAGCTGACAATTTGCAGAACGCGATCGCTGACACGCGCAAGGTGCTCCGCAGCGCCACACAAGGCAAAGGCCTGGTGGCCACTCTCCTGAACAACCAACAGTTGGCTAACGATCTGCACGCGCTGATCAGCAATTTGAGAGCGCACGGTGTTTTGTTTTACCGCGACAGCGCTGCAACAACTCAAACGAAACCCCAGGAGCAAACCAAACCAGCTCGCCAAACTCGAGGTCGCTGAGATTATCCGAAATAGGTTGCCGGATGCGGTCTGTTTCTTGGCCGCCACTGTCCGAAGCTCTGAGTAAAGGTTGTGGCGAAGAAAATACCAATCTACGCATGCTGCGCATGCTCTAGCGCGAGAAGGATCACCGAAGCAGACTTAACTCAATACGGAGCAAAAGTTCGGCAACCCAAAAATTTTCATCTCACTCGTGGAGTGGGCGGACAGAATAATTACCGAATAATCGTCGATCTGTTTCAGCCGGTCTCAAGCAAACCGCGGCGAATATCTTTTTCGCTCAGACCATCGATGCGAATCACTTTGTCACGCGATCTTTTGCCGCATTCCAGGACGATTGCGCGTTGAGGCATGCTCAATTTTTCTGCCAAAAATCTGCGCAGGGCCGCGTTTGCTTTTCCTTCTACCGCTGGCGCCCGCAGCTTGACCTTGATCGCGTCGCCATGTTTTCCAACGACCTTATCGATCTTCGCGTTTGGAATGACGTGAACTCGAATTATCGTCACTGCTCAATTGATATCGTCGTGTTCATTTCCCGACTGACAAGAGAGACTCAATCCCGGCACAGAACGTTGCCTTATGGACACCACAAAATTAACAACGGTCATATCATTGCTTGTTGCACTTAGCATAGCTTCAGAGCGGCTCGTCGATATAATCAAGGGGGTGATTCCGTGGCTGAATCAACCACGACGGAGACCTGCCGAAGAAGGGTGGAGGAACGTGCGCGCGAAGAGGGGAACGTCGTCGAAGCATGGCCACTAGCGCAGACCCACCGCCTCGCGGACACGGTTCATGACTTGATCCGCGATTTCATTCGCCCGAGTCGCGCCTTTGTCGAGCACGTCGTCGATGTACGGTTTATCGGCCAGAATTTCTTCACGGCGTTTGCGCATTGGCGCGAAATATTCCCAAAGTTTTGCGAAGAGCTGCTTCTTAAAATCACCATAACCGGTCCCCCCTTTTAGGAATTGCTCGCGCATCGCGGTAATCTCATCCTTGGACGCGACCAGCGAGTAGAGCTTGAAGATGGTGGACTGCGCTGGGTCTTTTGGGGCTTCTACCGGTGTGGAGTCGGTCACGATGCTCATCACGCGTTTACGCATTTCTTTTTCGTCGCCGAAGATGTCGATGTTGTTGCCATAGCTTTTGCTCATCTTCTGGCCGTCGATACCGGGCACGGTTTCTGTCGCAGCCCGGATGCGCGCTTCCGGTAACTTAAAAATCTGTCCGAAGGTTTCGTTCATTTTCACAGCAAGATCGCGCGTGATTTCGATGTGCTGTTTTTGATCTTTGCCAACTGGCACGAGCTCGCTGTCGTAAATTAAAATATCCGCAGCCATAAGCACCGGGTAATTGAATAACCCGACCGTGGCTGGTAGTCCGCGGGCGAGTTTGTCTTTGTACGAGGTAGCGCGCTCCAGCAAACCCATCGGCGCTACTGTCGACAAGATCCAGGCCAATTCGGTGACTTGAGGAACATCCGAGTGCCGAAAAAGCGTGGCGCGATCGGGATCGAGTCCACACGCCAAAAAATCGAGCGCGACGCGCTGGCTGTTTTCGCGCAGCGCTTCCGGATCGCGCAGGCTCGTCAACGCGTGATAATCGGCAATGAAATATAGAGCTTCGCCTTCGGCTTGAAGCGCGATCGCCGGCTTCATCATTCCAAAATAATTGCCGATGTGCAAAACACCGCTGGGTTGTATTCCGGATAAAATTCGCATGAGCTGCAACGTTCAACGCTCGACGTTTAACTTTCAACGTCCAACTGAGAATGTCTCGGCGCGGCTGCTGCTACACGATGATTTTGTCATTTGTTGACTTCCTGCTGGTAAACTTGGGCCGCCGACATTAGATAAAGCGCGCTATGGCTGCAAAGAACTCCCAGCCTGTTTCCGTCGTAACCGGCGCCGCTGGTTTTCTGGGATCGCATTTGAGCGATCGACTGCTGGAGGAAGGTCACCGGGTCATCGCCATCGACAATTTGATCACCGGTAACACAGCGAACATCGGGCACCTGGCCGGCAACAAGAATTTCCAGTTCATCAAACATAATGTTTCGAATTTCATTTTTCTACCGGAAGAGAAAATCGATTACGTCTTTCACTTCGCTTCCCCGGCCAGTCCAATCGATTACCTCGAACTCCCGATTCCTACATTAAAAGTAGGCGCGCTCGGCACGCACAACACTCTGGGCCTGGCCAAGGACAAAAACGCCACGTTCATTCTTGCGTCAACGTCGGAGGTGTACGGCGATCCGCTCGAACATCCGCAAAAGGAGGATTACTGGGGCAATGTGAACCCAATTGGACCGCGCGGCGTGTACGATGAGGCGAAACGTTACGCCGAGGCGATGACGATGGCATATCATCGTTATCATCGCGTGGACACCAGGATCGTGCGCATATTTAACACATACGGTCCGCGAATGCGGTTGCGTGATGGACGCGTGGTGCCGGCGTTTATCGGGCAGGCGTTGAATGGGCAGCCGCTGACTGTTTTTGGCGACGGCTCACAAACGCGCTCGTTCTGTTACGTGTCCGATTTGATCGACGGAATTTTCAAGCTGGCCTTGAGCGATTTCCACGGGCCGGTTAACCTGGGTAATCCGCGCGAAATGACGATCAAGCAGTTCGCCGACGAAATCATTCGGATCACCGGAACAAAGTCGGTAATCGAATACAAGCCGTTACCCATCGATGACCCGAAAGTGCGACAACCAGACATCGCGCGCGCAAAGAAAGTCCTCGGTTGGGAACCGCGCGTGGATTTTGAGGAAGGAATCAAGACAACGGTCGAATATTTTAGGGAGTCGTTAAAACGTTAAAGCGGGTTACGATTCACGAATCTCGATTAACGAGGTACGGAGCTTGCGCCAGCTTGGCCCAAAAATTTTACTGGCATTTGTCGCTATTTAGATGTGAATTCCGCCATGGTTAAACGCGCGCTTTGCGTCGCCCTGGGTTTGCTCGGCGCATTGTTGCCGGCTGTTGCGCAACAGCCGCATCATTCGACCAAACGCGAACAATTGCGCTCCGCTGGCGCACCAAGTGCCCCTTTGTCGCTGAATCTTTATCGGCCGAAAGTTTGGGGCACGGCCGAGAGTTCGGTTCTGCTTCATAACGGCTCGGTGCCGCTTTGGTTGGGCGGCCCGGAATTAAGTAACGGGATGGTCGGCCCCCGCTACGGCTTCGCGAGTTCGTGGGTTGAGTTGGGATTCACGTCGGCAGATTTCTTGCCGGCTGCATTCCTCAGCGGGTCCCAACCATCGGCACAGAGGCCGAGTGCTGGCCGGGTCCACGGTACGGATGGAAAGGACCTTGGGGTAGACGCAAAAGATTCGCCCGACGAGATGCTGAGCTCATCAGCAAATCCGATCTATTGCGGTGGCGAAGTGGGCTTCTTATACGGCCGGTGGAGTGGCAAAGGCAGCGGCGACATGTGGGAGACGTATGTTGTCGGCACGGTCGGCAACGACAAATTTCAGATCACAGCCGGCGCATCCTACGACGAATGGAATGGAAATGGACGCAGCCCGCGGTTTCGCTCGTTCGGCGCTCCAAGATAGGCTGCCTGCGCCGGTTTGCATTCAGAAGCGAACTAACTCGGCACTGCGATGCTAACTTCATCAGTGTTCTTGCCCTCGGATTGCGCAGCGCAGGCGTTGGCCGATTTCGAGAAGCTTGTCATCGAAGGCGGCGCAGTGAATCCAGAAGGCCTCGGGCAACGCATCCGCAACGCCTCTCGCCTGTTGTTTCTACGGGCGTCAGGTGACCAACTCATTGGAGTAGGCGCGTTGAAACACCCCAGACCAGAGTATCGGAATAAGGTGTTCGCCGATGCGCGAGCGACCGTGTCGGCAGACGAATACCCTGTTGAGCTGGGTTGGGTCGTTGTGGCTAGATCGTACCAAGGGCGACGACTTTCGACTCGCATCGTCGGAGAGTTACTTGCTTTCGCGAAGAACGAGAATATTTTCGCGACGACCCGGGCAGACGAGCGCGTCCTAAGTTTCGCATTCGACTGTGGATTCAAAATCAACGGGAAACCCTTCCCGAGCGGCAACGGCTACGACCTTGTTCTGTATCTTCGCAACGCGCACGATTACCTGCGGTGAAGTGACGAGAAGCATTGCTTCGCCATGCACGCAATGTCATCCAACGAGAAAGAGCCGAGCCGTCACAGTTGGTCGTCCGGGACCAGTAAGCTGTAGCCAGGCCTATCTCATGTCACGCTAAAGAAGTAGCGTGCTCTTCTGAGATACGCTGGAATGTCTCCAAGACGTTGTCAGCCGGTAGATCAGTAGCGGCAATGGCGGCATCGAGTGCTGTAAGTCGCGCGACGCACCTCTCGGCGCTCGAAAGACGGGTCGTAATCTGAAAGCTTTTGTGGAGGGCGCCAGCGACGGTGCCTGATGCCGTTAACAGTGCAACAATCGAACAAAGAATCCGCCATCCGCCGACAGCCTCCAGTGGGGCTGACGTGCAACAACCGTGCCACCGGCAAGAACGGTCCCCACTGTTCCGCAGGTAATGCTGATGATCAACAAGAGGGTATCCCAACGAAGAAAGAGATAAGCCGCGGGGGTCGGTTGCTAGCATGCTAACGATCATTTGATCACGCGCCGTTAGCTTCACTATGCCGAGTCAATGCGCATTCAGAAGCAGAATGCTCCAATCTTTTCGATTGAAATTGACAAGCGATCCTTACTACCATCGCCGCAACCACGAGGGAGTTTCTGATTGCGCCCACTGCCCGAAGTCGCTTCAACGGATTAACACTAATGTCGGCTCGAAAGTTCGCCGCGGATAAGTTGTTGTGGGAAACGCTGTCACGTTGGAAACGTTCGAGCCCTGAATTGGATCGCATTCAATTCCTGAAGACCGTGCCGTTCTTCGACCGACTCTCGAATCGGCAGCTCAAGACTGTCTTAGATATCATGTTCGAGCGCTCCTATGACATGGACGAATCAGTTTTAGAGGAGGGACAACCGGGAGCGGCCCTCTTTCTAATTTTAGACGGCAAAGTTGCGATAGAGATTTGGCGCGAGACCAGCACGACGCGTCTGGCGGTTTTGGAGAGAGGTGCCTTTTTTGGTGAGATGGCGCTGCTGGATGATACGCCGCGTTCCGCTAACGCGCGGGCTTTGGAACCGACTCGAACGCTGGCTCTTTATCGGAACGACCTTGACGGATTGATGCATCGGCATGCGCGAACTGCCTGCCAAATTTACCGTTCCCTTGCGTCGATGATCGGCGATCGCCTTCGTTTGACCAATGAATTGGTGCAGATGAAAATTTCTGCCGACACGGCCGGCTTAGCATGAGCAACGGTCAGAACTTCGAAGTGAAAGAGCGAGAGCGGAACGTTCGGCGCAAAATCTTTTATTTCACATTTGCGGGGCTGGCGTTGATTTTGGGAGGATTCCTGATTTGGAAATTAAGCATCCTCATTCTACCGATCATCGTCGGCGCCTTGATGGCCTTTTTGTTCCGTCCGCTAAAAGAGCGCTTCGAGGTGCGATGGTTGCCTCACGAGCTTCAGGTCCTTTGTTCCTTCGCAGCCATTGGTCTCGTCCTGTTTTTCGCGTTCAATACTTTTCGCAAACACATTCCCGACGAAGAGCAGAAACTCGAATTCAAAGTCCGTCTGAAATACAAACTCAATGAAAGATACCGGCAGTTGGTGGCGAAATCGCCGGAGGGAAAATCAAACGCGGTGACGGCGCTGCTTGAAAAAGAACTTGGCCCGCTCATGGATAGGGTCAATCAGGTGCTCGCACTTAACTCGGAGGAACGCAATCTCTTCCTGAGATATGCCGCCGGATACAACGGCAAACCTCCCGTTCCAAGTAAGTTCGTTGATTGCTGTCGAGCGAACCAAACGACCGGAAAATATGTAATTCCCGAAGGGACTCCTACAAGTGCGGCGTCGCCCACCGCTCCGGCTGCACCTGCTCCGACTCAACCTCCAGCTGCAGAGGAGGGCACGAGCTTGGAGAGTAAATTTTCCGCATGGATTTTGACGCCCTTAATTTTTCTTTTTCTCGGTTTCGACAACGGCCAGATACGTCGCTTCTTTATTAGCCTCGTCCCAAATCGCTACTTTGAGTTGTCGCTCACGGTCCTCGACAGACTCGATGATGCTATCGGCAGATATCTACGCGGAACACTGATAGAATGTTTTCTGGTCGGCCTGACTCTTACACTTGGATTGATTCTCCTTGGGATTCCGTTGGGGATCGCCGTGGCGATTGGCGTGGTTTCCGGACTTCTGAACGCCATTCCGTTTCTGGGCACCGTCATCGCTCTGGTGATTGGTGTTGGTTATGCGTTAATCGCGGAGAACGTGAGGCCGCTGATTCCCGGCCTGAATCCAAATGATCTCGTGTGGTATGTGCTGATTCTGGTCGTGATCACACACGTGCTGGACGATGTTGTCTTTCAGCCCTTTGTCCTTGGCAGCGCAGCGAACGTTCATCCGCTCGTGGTTGTCATCGCGATCATCGGCGGCTCGCTCATTATGGGCTTGTGGGGCATGTTATTCGCGATTCCCACGGTGGTCGTCGTCAAAACTGCAGTCGCGACCTTCTTTAAAGAACTGAAAGATTATCGCATTATTTGATTAGGCTTCCGAACTTTGACGGTCCGAATGAGGCAAGTGGACATTTCTTGCGCGGCAGTGCTAGATTGCTTTAGAAATCGAAGCTAATGAAAGTGGTTTTCACAGTCGAACGTGATGAAGAAACCGGCGCCTATACCGCCTCTTGGGATGATCCAGCCGGTGGAGGTATCTCGACTCAGGCGGAAACATTGGCAGAACTATCAGGTGCCATCAGAGAAGCTGTGAGGTGCCATTTTGTTGATCGACCGTTGCCAAGGGTTGCTGCGCTTCATTTTGAGCGCGACCCAGAATTGCAGCTGGCGTGAAACTGCCGCGTGATCTTTCCGGCTGGAAAGTTGTAAACGCGCTAAAGCGCCTAGGCTTCACGCAGGACAATCAAGAGGGCTCGCACATACGGCTCACCAAAGATCGCTTGAAGGTAACGGTTCCAAATCATCGCGCCCTCTTGCCGAAGACACTTAAAAGCATTTTGCGGCAAGCGGAAATAACTATCAATGAACTTATGTCTGCTATTTAGACTGGTAATTGTTGAGAGTCTTCGTCATTAAATCGCGTTTTGCTTGCTGATTCCGATCGATATCGAATTTACCTCCAACCTCGGATTTCGGATTGCGGGGCAGCGTGCCAACCAGCTTTGAGATTTCGAGCTTGAAATTTATGTGGGATTTGAGTTTTGGGATTTGGACATGGCTATCGCACCGCGCCTGATCAGTCTCAATCTGGGGTCCCAGACCGTCGGGTTGGCAGAGTTCCGCGTCCAAGCTCACGGTGGCCTGGTCTTGCTGGATTATCGTTTGCGGGAAACGCCGCTCGATCCTGCAACTGGCCAACGTCGTGAGGCCCACACCGCATTGCACGAAACGGCCGCCGTGTTGCGCGAAATGATGCACGAGCTACGCATCAAAAACGGCGCGGTGAATTGCGCGTTGCCCGCGCAATCGGTTTTTGCGCGTTTTGTTAAACTGCCATCCCTTGAACACGAAAAGCTGGAGAAAGTCATCGCGTTCGAGGCGCAACAAAATGTTCCGTTCCCGATCGACGACGTGGTTTGGGATTATCAGGTCGTCGGAGGCGGGTTGGACGAGCAAATTCAAGTAATCCTGGTCGCGATTAAGCACGATCTACTCGATGACGTAAACGGCGCTGTGGAAGAAACTGGGCTGCGTACCTCCACGATCGATATGGCGCCTATGGCACTCTACAATGCGTTTCGCTATAGCTACCCAAACGTCAACGACTGCTCGCTGCTCCTGGATATCGGGGCGCGCACAACCAATGTTCTCTTTATCGAACCTCGAAGAATTTTTTCGCGCAGTCTTCCCATTGGCGGGAACGCGATCACCGGAGCAATTGCCAGGGAATTTGGTGAATCTTTCGAAGCGGCAGAAACTCGCAAGAAGCGAGACGGCTTCGTGGGTCTGGGAGGCGCCTACGCCGAGCCCTCAGACCACGACATTGCCCGTGTCTCGAAGCTGGCGCGAAGCACCATGACCCGGCTGCACGCGGAATTGATGCGCTCGATCAGTCATTATCGGGCGCAGCAGCAGGGAAGCCGCCCGGACCGCATCTTTCTTTGCGGCGGAACCGCCGGTATGCCCTACATGCGCGAGTTTTTTCACGAGAAATTCCAGGTGCCGATCGAGTTTTTTAATCCGCTTCGAAACGTTGCCGTATCGGAAGCAGCCTCGGCGTCGGGTGTCGCGCAATCCGCGCATCTCCTTGGCGAATTAGTTGGCCTGGCGCTGCGCAGCGTGACGGCTTGTCCAATGGAATTAAGCCTGCTTCCAGCAAGCGTCGTTCGAAGGCAGGATTTGGAACGCCGTCGGCCATTCTTTATTGCAGCGGCCGCGTGCGTGCTTCTCGCAATGCTGGGCTGGTCATTTTATTACACGCGAGCGGCGCAGGTAACGCGCGAGACCGCGAATGTGATACAGCAAAAGAATGCCTCCATGCGAGGAGCAGAAGCGCAGCTTGATAAACTCAAAAAACAGATCACCTCACTCGACAGCGTCGCCACTCCGCTTATTAGCGCGGTCAATGATCGTGACTTCTGGCCGCAAATTCTTGACGATTTAAACGCGCGCCTGCCTCAGGCCGACATCTGGATTACCGAGCTTGGAGCGACCTCAGGTGGAAAACTCCTGGGCGCGGGCGAAAAACGCGCCGGAGAAATTGCGCCTGCTCAGCCATCTACTGGAGCGGCTACGAAGACTGTGTCTGCCGGGGCGAAGTCAATCGATGGCATCCTGGTGCGCGGTCTTTACCTTTATAATCCGAAGCAGCAGGAAATCGTCGTCGATTATTTGCGTAACTTGGCGAGCTCGCCGTTTTTCGTTGTTGATCCAAAAACTCCTGAGCGCGTGATCAAATCGAACTCCGTGCCAAACGACACGGAATGGGCGGTCCCTTACGAGCTCCAGCTTACCCTGCGAAAGCCGGTGAAAATGCCATGAAGTTGTGGTTTCAACACAATCGGGCGCTCGGGACACTACTGATTGTCTTTGGGATCTGCGCGTTGTTTGCCGGAGTTCTTCTTTACTGGAGATGGGCGACCTGGCGCGATGCCAGACAAACGTTCGATCAGGCGGCAGCAGAGAGGAGCCGTTTCGAGCACCTCGATCCTTTTCCGAATGACGCAAATTATCGGAAACTGCAGGGTTATCTCGATCGATACAGCACTGCGTTAGACAAATTCAAAGACGAACTAAAAAACGGCATCGTGCCAGCGCCACCGCTCGCGCCTAACGAATTTCAATCGCGTCTGCGTCAGGCGACAGTTGCCACGCTTAACAGAGCACAGACTAACAATGTAAAACTTCCGGATAAATTTCAGCTCGGGTTTGACGAGTTCGCAAACGCCTTGCCGGAGACAGCTGTCGCGCCACTTCTTGGGCAGGAACTTTCCCAAAACCAGATGCTCATAAACATTCTAGTGGACGCCAAGGTGGACAGTGTAACCTCGTTTCACCGCGCGCTGCTGCCCGAAGAACGGAGGTCTTTGTCGAGTCCAACGGCATCTCCAGCCGTCGGACGAACGGCCACAGCAACCAAAACAACCACACCGCCGCAGACACCACTGCAGCGAAACATTGTCGATCTGACGTTTAAAGCCACGCCTGCTGCCGCGCGTAAGGTCTTGAACGAAATCGCGAATTCCAGCGGGCAATTCTTCACTATTCGCACCCTGTATGTGCACAACGAAAAGGACAAAGGCCCTTCGCGCCAAAGAACAACAACTCCGCCTCAAGCATCGCAGGCTGCTTCACCTCAGCCAGGGTCCGGTGCGCCCCTAAATTTCATAGTGGGCAACGAGCACATCGAAGTCTCGGCCACAATCGAAATGCTGAGATTTGGCTCTTAAACACGAATGGAGGCTTCTGATTCAAACCACGGATTGCGCAGATAACACGGATAGATGATTTACGAGGTATTAAGCGGAAAAATTATCGATGCCGCGATGCACATAACGGCGGCGGCAATTGAGCGGTGCCATTGGTTGCTAGAGACGTTCGTTTGTCATGTCGAGCAAAGTCGAGACATCTCTTGATGGCAATTCCAAACCGTGCCGCGTGATTACAACTTCTGGGTCTATATCGTTACGAATCGCAATCATTCAGTTCTTTATATTGGTGTGACCAACCGACTCTCTCGCCGGACTTGAGAGCACCGCGAAGGATCTAAGGTCGGATTCGCCGCAAAGTACCAATGCAAAAAGCTGATCTATTACGAACATTATCGTGATATCCGCGACGCTATCGCTCGAGAATCACAATTGAAGAAGTGGTCGCGAACGAAGAAAATCGCCCTGATTAATCAATTGAATCCACGATGGGAAGATCTTGGCGTTGATGTGCTACAAGACAGATAAATCGAGAGATTTGATTCGCTCACTTCCCGTTCGCTCAGCCTTCGGCCTGCCGCCTGTGTCACGGCTTCCCCGGGCCGCTCCTTTCTCGACCCCGAAACCTTTCGGGGCTCGAAATGACAAGAATGCGCGCTCGAATGGAGACGCGTACTGCGCCCTCAAGAACCTGGCGAAGACGACAGCCCTGATCTTCATGCCTGAGTCTTCTTATCCGTGTCATTCGTGTAATCCGTGGTTCTTAATCATTTTATTGGTGTTCATTTGTGTTCATTCGTGGTTAAATGCTCGCCGTGGTGATTAAGCATGGCGAAGACCTTGGACTGGATTAAGGCGCATTACGATCGGGTCGCGCTTATTGCCGCTGGGATATTCCTTTTCTTTTCTGCCATCTCCATTTGGTGGAACGCAATTCAGTTTGGAAATCGTTTGGTGGCTCAGCCTAGCGCGCCGCCGAAGAATGCGTCACCGCCCCCTGTCGCAACGGAGCTCGATCGCGCTACGGACCGTCTTCAACATCCTTCGCAATGGAAATCCAGTACTCGTTCCGGACTGTTTGTTCCGGAAAAACATTTCATTGCCGCCAATGGGCTACCCGCAACGCTGCAAAACACGCAGGTACATCCGCCTGTACCCAATGATTGGTTGGAAAAGTTTGGTTTAGCGATCCAGGACGCCGACGTTCTCGAGCAAGATTCCGACGACGACGGATTTACAAATCTGGACGAGTGGCAGGGCGGCACCGATCCAACAAACAAGGATTCGCATCCGGATTATCTTACAAAACTACATTTGGCGTCCGCAACGGAGGAACCGTTCCGCTATGTATTCTCATCGCGGGTCGGCGGAACCTTTGCGCTTAACACGATTGATCAGAGCGAGCCGACGCAATTCTTAAAAATAGGCGACGTTATCCGCGGCACTGACTTTAAGATCGTCAAGTTCACCGAGAAACATGAGCGCAATCAGTACGGCACTAATGTCGATGTTTCGGAGTTGCTCCTCGAACACAAGGATACCCATGCGCAGGTCACCCTGGTGAAGGAAAAGGTCGCCACCTCGCCCCAGTCTGTGGCCACTTTCGTCTATACATGGGGTGGCCGCCGGGAACTCGAAGTGAGAAAAGACCAAGAATTTTCCTTGAAACCCGTAGAAGAGATCAATTACAAGCTCGTAGATGTGCAGCCAAACAAGGCCGTGATCGTGAATACGCAAAAACCAAATGCGCGGATCGAGATCGGTTTTGCGCCGC
>JBKPGQ010000214.1:0-1332 GCA_046729455.1 Verrucomicrobiota bacterium | reverse complement strand
TCATCCTCATCGTGATCGCCTTCAGTTTGATCGCGATGGCGATGCTCTTTTACCGGGGTGGAATGCAGCCGGTAGAAGACGTGCCGTATAACCGGTTCCTCGAGCTGCTGGAGAACAAGCAGATCGTTAACGACAAAAATTTTCCGCTTCAGCTGGTGGTAGAGGATGGCCGGCCAACTCAGACGCTGCGCGGCGCTTACGTCCGCCAGGGAATAGGTTCGGCACCGTCCCAGCAGGTGCCGTTTCGAACCACAGTCTTTTTGAGCTACACAAATAATTTGCAGGAGAAACTGGCCGCGTCCGGCATCCAACCCGCCATCAAGACGGAATCGAACATGCTAGCCCAAACCGTGGTCGGTTTTCTGCCGATCGCTCTTTTCTTGCTGGTGCTTTACTTCCTGTTTCGCCAGCAAATCCGCATGGCTGGGAAAGGCGCACTCAATTTTGGAAAATCGAAAGCGCGCATGCTCGCCCGCGACAAAAATAAAATCACATTTCGCGATGTCGCTGGGGTCGAGGAAGCAAAAGACGAAGTACAGGAGCTCGTCGAGTTTTTGCGCGATCCCAAAAAATTTCAAAAACTCGGCGGCCGCATTCCAAAGGGCGTCTTGATGGTCGGCCCTCCGGGCACTGGTAAGACGCTTCTCGCGCGCGCGATTGCAGGCGAAGCAGATGTCCCATTCTTTTCCATCAGCGGCTCGGATTTCGTTGAGATGTTTGTCGGCGTCGGCGCGTCGCGGGTGCGTGATATGTTCGACCAGGGCAAGAAGTCCGCGCCCTGCATCATCTTTATCGATGAGATCGACGCTGTCGGGCGTCATCGCGGTCACGGCGTTGGCGGCGGACACGACGAACGCGAACAAACTTTAAATGCATTGCTTGTCGAAATGGACGGATTCGATACGCAGGAAGGCGTGATCATCATCGCAGCGACGAACCGCCCGGATGTTCTGGATCCGGCATTGTTGCGCCCCGGACGTTTCGATCGCCAGATCACAGTCAATCTGCCCGACGTGAAAGGACGCGAAGAAATTTTGCGGGTTCACGCTAAGAAAGTGAAGCTCGCCGAAGGCGTCGATCTCGCGGTCGTCGCGCGCGGGACGCCCGGCTATTCGGGCGCAGAACTTGCCAATGTGATCAACGAAGCGGCGTTGCTTGCCGCGCGTCGTGGATTAAAGGGGATCACGCTCGCCGAGCTCGAGGAAGCGCGCGACAAAGTTCGTTGGGGCAAGGAACGCCGCAGCCTGGCCCTGAGCGAGAAGGAAAAAACCAACACCGCTTATCACGAAGCGGGTCACGCTTTGCTGCTCGAAATGCTCGAACACACCGAAC
>JBKPGQ010000213.1:0-8739 GCA_046729455.1 Verrucomicrobiota bacterium | reverse complement strand
GCGGTGTTCAAGGAAACGGTTGCATGATTGAAGAACCGTATCGTTGGGTCGAAGCGATCGCCAACCGCCGCGAGTACATCGAAGCGCAGCTCGCTCCGGGCAGTCCGATCGCGGCGCTCGGTTATCGCGACGGCATTTTGTTTCTCACCGTCAGTCGGACCCGCCAGAAGATTTTTGAGATCTACGACCGGATTGCGATGGGTGCGATTGGTCATCCCGGCGACATCGAACGATTGCGAATGGCGGCGATCGAATTAGCCAGCACCGAAGGCTTCACCCGGTCTGCGACAGATGTTTCATTGCGACGGCTCGTGCATTACTCGCTCAGTCCGGTAATGAAGAGCGCGTTTGAACAGGTCTATGGGCCACCATACCTGGCACGAATGCTCTTCGCCGAGGTGGGAGGACGACCCGAGGAGGATTTGTTTTTACGAGTGGAATACGATGGTGAGATCGCGACCAACGGCGCAACGCACGCGCAAGCACGGCAGGACTTCGCCGCACTCAGCGGGACACAGCAATCGAGAGAACAAATGGAAGCATTTCTCGCAACTCAGCACGCGCCGGATGCCAACTTTGAGACGGTGCTCAACTCTGCGCTCGACGCATGGAGCATCGGGCATATGACTTTACAAACTGACAATGCAAAGGAACCCCCAGAGCGCGCTGCGGTCAGGAAACATCGACAGGAACAGCTCGCCAATGCTGGAATCGAGACAGCATTGCTTGAGCGTGACGCCGGCAGGGCAATTCGCTATCGTTCGTTGTCAGACCAAGAATTACGTCCTTTGATCCGCGACTAATATATGGGAAAAAATCAGCGTCCGGAGGTCACAAGTGAAACCGCTTCGGAATATCCTGGCTCTCTCTGGCTTGTTGGTGATGATGGCGTCTTTCGTCTGGATGCAGTTCCGCCAGACGGAAAGAGCTAAGTCGGCGGCCGCAGAGCCGAGAGCAGCGCAGCCTTCGGCCGCACCCGGTCCATTCGCCGTAGTCATCCTTGATCCCGGCCATGGGGGACAGGATTCCGGTGCAATGTGCGCAGGGTTACTCGAAAAAGATCTCACTCTCGACGTGGCACGACGAATCGATCGTTTACTCGACTCGGAAGGAATGGCAACACTGATGACTCGCCTGGGAGATACTTATGTCTCATTGGCAGATCGCGCGGCGTTCGCTAATCGGATCAGAAATTGCATCTTCGTTAGCATTCATTTCAACGAAGATAACAAGCCGGTCGCCAGTGGGGTGGAGACTTACTATGCCTCCCATCAAATCACCACCGGGTCCTCTCTGGCTTCGTGGCTGCCTTTTTTATGGCGACCACTTTCCGAATCCCCGAATCCCGAAAGTCAAAGGCTCGCAGGATTCATTCAGGAAGCGCTGGTCGCCCGCACACGGGCCATTGATCGGGGCACACAACCCGGACAATTTTTTGTGATCGCAAACGTGACTTCTCCTGCCGTCTTGATCGAAGGAGGATTTCTGACAAGCAAGGAGGACATTTCCAAACTTGTGAGCGAAGATTACCGCGACCAGATCGCTGCAGCCGTAGCTGACGGTATTTTGCATTATCGCGACGCGACGAGTCAGCGGAAGCCAACCTTGGCGGTAACGGATCCGGGAAAGCACTGAATAGGCGGAAAACGAGGGCGTCAAAGTAACATCACAATGAGGGCCAAGATCGCTGCGCTGATCTTCGTCGGGTCACTTACACTGGCGCGAGCAGATCAGATGATTGAAAGCGTGCAGCAAACTTTGAAGAATCAGGGCTTTTATTACGGTGAGATTACCGGTGAGAAAAATGCGGATTTAACCGCGGCTATTCGCCGCTATCAGATTCGCAATGGACTGCAGGTGAACGGCGAGCTCAACAATGAGACGCTTCAATCACTGGGCATTAACTCTTCTGCCTCCGCGCAACCAGCGGCAAAGCCTGCCTCACCCGGTCCGTCGGCGCCAAAGTCAGGTGAGCAATCTCCCATCGAGGGAGCGTACACGACGCCAGCGCCTGTTCAGCCTTTTACGAATCCGCCGCAAGATCAACAAGTGTATCCATCCAACCCCGTCGCACCACCTACTTCGCCCGGGGTACTTGCGCGGACGCCTTTTGAAGCTGCCCCTCCCGAAGTGCAACGCAATGTAATAGTTTCTGCTCAGATCGCGCTGGCACGACGCGGCATTTATCACGAGGAGGTCAATGGAATCTATGGACCGGCAATGGAGTTTTCGCTGCGAGCGTATCAAGCGCGCGCTAGAATTCCGGTGACCGGCCGCCTTGATTTGGAAACGCTCGCCGCGCTTCGCTTGTTACCGCAGCCACGCCAACCATTTTACGATCCGTCGCGCAGACGTTGGCGTCCTCCGCCCGGCCCACCGATTCGCGGTGATTGGGTTCCTGAGTGACGTGGCCGGTGAGATGCGGGCGTTATTTAGGATTGTCGAAGCTCACCGATTGCAGCTCGGCAAAGACAGTGCCAACGAAGACCTGCGCTTCAATGCGAAGCAAAAGTCGTTCGGCATCATCCGACACCCAGATCGTGGCGCGACGAAATTTCCGATGCGGTTCTAATTGGCGATGCTTGCCAACCCGCTTGAGCTGCAAATCGAGTTTAATCGCGCTGTAACTCCCAGCATGCACTGAGATTCTTTCCCGGCCAATTACTGTGACAGCAGCAAGGTACGCATTTGTGGCGGGATAGGCCACGACACGGTAAACACTGCGGTCCTTAAGCGGCTGACTGCGCAAATAAAGCATAGCCGAAAATAGATCGAAGAGATTGGGGAAATTAAACTGGCGAGTCTTCGCTTCCGCTGCGCCTTTGCCATCTGTTCTCACCCGAGTCACGCCGTTATTTGTGAAGGTGAGATGCGTGACAATTTTCTTTGATCGATAACTCTCGGTTTGCTGGGTTTCAATTGGCCGCAATGTCTGAGCGCTGGCGGTTGCCTGATAATTCACATCCAGTTTCCACAACGCCCGAACCAGACCAATGGTCCGGCCGGTTCCGTCGAGTTGAACCTTGTTTTCAGATGGCATTGTAAAGTGGACATCTCCAGTAGCAGCCGTAAGCCCAGACCATCCGAAGCGATAGGACGCCCGCAAGGGGCGCGGTTCCGGAAAATTTCCGGCCGGGTCCTTGCTGAGCGTCGCCTCCCAATTCTCGGCGAGCGAGTTGGAGCAGAACGCGAGAAAGGCAAAGATCGCCTGCAGGATTAGAATCGATGTTTTCGCAGGCCGCAACCGCTCACCAAGTTCCCTTTCATATGGGTCGCTGCTTTTCATTCGTACGAAAAAAATACACGCGAGTTTAGCTCGCGTGTATCTCCAAATTGTCGATCTAAATGTTAAGGCTTCGCAGCTCTTGCCGGAGTGGCAGATGGATTCGCTTTCGCAGTTGAGCTGGGAGCGCGCCCCGGCTTGTTGAGCACGGCGATGATGTCATTCGTAAAATCGACATTGTCCGGCGCATACAGCAGGAACGGGACACCATTGATGCTCATGCCCGATTTATCGAACACCAGGTCGAAACGATTGGCTTTAACCTTCTCCATCACGACATCGGTGATTTCCTTTACGATTCCTTCTCGAACGCGCATCAATTGCTCCTGCAATTGTCGTTCACGGGTTTGACGGAAATCGCTGATCTCACGCTCCATGTTTTTGATGTTAGCAATCTTGTCGTCCCGTTCCTTTGCCGTTTGGGTCTTCTTATCCGCGCTCAGGGCTGGCGACTCCAGCTGCTTGTTCAAATTATTGATTTCGTCCAGAGCCTTTTTGTAAGCCTCCGCTCGATCATCGTATTCTTTCTTGGCGGAATTTTTCGCATCATTGATTTTTACTTCGGCTTCCTTGGTCTTGTTGTATTCCTTGAACGCGCGCTGCATATCGACCGTTCCGATTTTTAGTGTGCCTTGCGCGAAAGCCCCAATCGGAAACGCCAACGTCAGCGCGAAGATAATGGACAGAGAGTTCTTCATAAAATGGAGGATACAGTGCTTGGAATCGCGTTAGACTGCAACCACATATATTCGTTCAAAATTGATAACCCACGCTGAAATTGAAATGACCACCGCCGTTATATCCGTCACGCTGTATCGGATAACCATAATCGAGGCGTAGCGGGCCGATCGGCAAGTCAAGCCGGAGCCCAACACCAATGTCGGAGGCGATATGATTGAAGCCAAAGGACCACGCGCTACTGTTCACGAAACCAGTGTCGTAAAAAACTGCGCCCCTCGCTTTTTCGACGATCGGGAAAGTCCATTCAATCGTCGTGCGCCACATTGACTGTCCACCGACTGGTTCGCCATTCTCATCTTGGGGGCCGACTTCGCGGAATGGAAATCCGCGGAGATTATTTGAGCCCCCCAGGAAGAGCCGCTCGAAAATTGGTACTTCATTCCCGCTCCCCCATTGGCTCACTGTAGCGACTTCGCCGTTAATCAGCAGGATGGTGTCCAAGGGAAGATGAAAATATTGCGATCCCTCGAGGGCCCACCCGTAGATTTGAACATCACCTCCAAGAAAGCCGCCCGCAATGGAAGGTGAAAGGGCGATGCGTTGTCCGCGGCGCGACAGCAAAGGATTGTCGCGTGAATCATACACAACACTGCTAAAGATCTTGCTCTCCACAGAGGAGCCTTTTTGCGACAAGATAAAATCAGACGCGCTGGGGTCCACATTGTAAATGTCAATGTCCTGCAGCATGTACCCGAGGCTTGCATACGTATAGGTATTGATCGGCTTGCGCGCTTCAAACGAGAACCCGTAATTGCGTTGGTCATATTGGGCGCTCAAGTAATTTGCGTCCGTATAGAAGGCCTGAAAGCCCAACGACAATCGTCGATCCAAGAAGTACGGCTCGGTGAATGCAAGGACGAAGTCTTTCCGCTGCGTGCCGTACTGAACGCGTAACCTGAATTTTTGGCCTCCACCGGTGAAAGAAGGCCAGTTGAACAGGTCGAAATTCCCCTGTGTCAGTTCAGCAAACCCAACCAACTGATCGACTGTGCTGTATCCCCCGCCGAAACTAAGTGAACCGGTCCGCTTTTCTTGCACCAGGATGGTGAGGTCCTTGCGTCCCGGGATGTCGGTGTCTTCTGGATAAGTCTCGACTTTCGCAAAATAACCGAGGTTCTCCAGACGCTTCTTGGTAATGTCCACCCGTACGGTGTTAAACACGTCTCCTGGCGCGACGAGCACTTCGCGCCGGATGACCTTGTCCTTGGTGCGCGTATTCCCCTCGATGTTAATCCGATTTACGAATGAGCGAGCACCTTCCTCGATATTATAATGCACGTCGATCAAAGCAGGACCCCCCGGCGCCCCTTCAGGCTGAACCACAAGATCGACATAGCCGCCACTTCCATAAGCATCCGCAATTGCTTTCGCGTCATCGCGCAGCTGTTTCGGCGAATAGACACTGCCTTCCTTCATTTTTAACAGGCCGCGGATCTTCTCCTCCTTCGCGACCTGGTAACCTGTGACCGTTAGCTTGCGCACGTGATACTGCGGACCTTCTGCAATCACGATGGTGAGAATTATTGGGCCCTTTTCCGCGTGTTCCTTGCGCGCGTCTTTGATTTCGACGTCGATGTAGCCGTGGTTCTGGTAGAATTCACGGATTTTGTCGAGGTCTTGTTGCAACTGGACGTCGTCCAGGCGGCCGGATTTATCTAGGAAATAAATTATGGTCCTGCCGCGCGTCTTCATTTGTTTGCGCAGCACCTTGGCGCTGAAATGCTCATTTCCCTCGAACTGAATCCGGCTGACTGCGCCTCTCGCTCCTTCGCTAACAGTGTAAACCACGCGCGCTGTTCCGCGTTTCTCATCGATTGGATCCACTCGAAATTGAACGCTGACATCATTGTACCCGCGTCCCTGATAGACCTCGATGATTTTCTGGCGCGCTTCTTCCAGTTGCTGTTCGTTAACTGGCTGGTTAAGTCTCAATTTGATTTCTTTGCGCAGCCTCTGCGCTTTTACCCGCTCGGCTCCGTCGATCACGATCTCACGCAGGATCGAACGCGTCTGCACAGCTACGATCACCTTAACTCCATCGCCTTGCGGCTGGGCAAAAATGCGAACGTTTTGAACCGAGCCAGTCTTGTAGAGGGCCGCAATATCGTCCTCGACTATTTCGTTCGAATATGGCTGGCCCACCCTGATTCGCATTTGTGCAAGAATTCGTTCCTTGCTCACGGTGCCGGGACCCGTGTATTCCACGTCAATTGAGCGGACGATGGGAGGCGCCGGCGGCGCCGCCGCCTGAGGTGCCTGCGCGCGGGCGACTGTGGCACCAAGTAGTGCGCAAGTCGATGCGGCCCAAATTGCAAACGGCGGGGGGCGCATCCATCTAGAAAAATATTTCATAGGTTAAGAAGCGCGGCCCCGCGCAAGCGAGCCCACGCAGGACAGGCGGCTATATCGGAAAGAAGGGGTCAGTCGTCAAGGCGAGATTTTCACAGAGACAGCCGATTTGGCCATAGGCGGTCCGCTTCTTCAATTTAAAAGTTCATACCAGTTATTACGCCGGCGCGGTTCGTAACCTGCATCGCGAATAAGCGATTCAATTTGCCCGGCATCTAATCGAAATGTTGTTCCGGCGCTGCTGACGACGTTCTCTTCCATCATCACCGATCCGAAATCATTCGCGCCGTATCTGAGTGCGATCTGGCCAATTTCCGGACCCTGCGTTACCCAGGAGCTTTGTATGTTTTCGATGTTGTCCAAAAAAATCCGGGCCAGCGCCTGCGTCCGCAAATACTCGGGCACTCCTGTGGGGTGTTTGACCTTCAAGACGGTATGCTGAGGTTGAAAGGTCCAGCAGATGAACGCCGTGAATCCACCGCTGCGGTCCTGCTGATCGCGAATGCGCCGCAAATGTTCGACCCGGTCTTCAATGCTTTCCACGTGTCCAAACATCATCGTCGCGCTGGATTTCAATCCGAGCTCGTGCGCTGTTTGCATCACTTCCAACCATTGATCGCTGTTAATTTTCAATGGCGAAATTTTCTTCCGCACCCGATCCACCAGAATTTCTCCGCCGCCGCCCGGAATTGATCCAAGTCCGGCCTCCTTGAATTCCGAAATCACTTCGCGCAAGGGCATTCGAAAGGTCTCCGCGAAATGCTGAAACTCCGGCGGACTGAATCCGTGAATATTGATGTGCGGATATTTTTCGCGGATGTGCCGCAGGAGATCGATATACCACTGAAACGGCAATTTCGGATGATGCCCGCCTTGCATCAGAATTTGAACACCGCCGACGGAAGAAAGTTCGTCGAGCTTCTGATCGATCTGGTCGAACGAGAGGACGTAATGATCCTCATCCTTTTCCGTTCGATAAAACGCGCAGAACTTGCAGTAAACATTGCAAACGTTCGTGTAATTGATGTTTCGATCGACGATGTAGGTGACGATCTCGCGTCCACGTCCGGCGTAACTTTTCGCCTTTGCCAAATCGCGCCTTGCATTAGCCAGCGCTCCCACCTCCTCGAGCGGCCAGCGATACAATTCGAGCACCTCGTCTACAGAGATTCGTGCGCCCGTGAGCACCTTTTCGGTCAATCTATCTCGATTTAAAGAGACCATCGCCCGCCATTTTATATGACGCCGCGCTCCATTGCACGTAGATGATTCCGATGAAGCATCGAGTAGCAATCGTCGGTGCCGGCGTCTCCGGTCTCACTTGCGGTGTCGTTTTCGCCGAGTGTGGACATCGCACAGCGATCTTCGCCAAAGAAATCGGCCAGCAAACAACGTCCGGGGCCGCTGCGGCGCTCTGGTTCCCCTACGATGTGGAGCCGGCGAACAAAGTCATCCCGTGGGCGCTCGAGACATTCCGGACGCTTATCAATCTCGCTCGCAATTCCGATAGCGGCGTTTCAATGATCGAGCTCCGCCAATTCTCGCGCACTGAAGAAATTCAGATTCCAGATTGGGCGATCCCGCTTGGCGCGCATCCCGTCATTCCGAGCCCTTCGACTTCGCTGAGGGCAGGCTCCGTCGAGAATGGAGCGGCTGGGGAAGCCGCGACATGGAGAGGAAGGCCGGAGGCTGAGCGAACGGGAAATGAGCGAATCAAATCTCCGTTATTCAAAACTGGTTTCTCGCTTCGCGTCCCGCTGATGGATACGACCAATTACCTCGACTATCTGGCAAACCGATTTTTGAAAGCCGATGGTCAAATCACCGAAAACGTGCACTTTGAGAAGCTCGAACACGTCGATCCAAAATTCGATCTCGTAATTAACTGCGCGGGAATCGGCGCTCGAGAACTCGTCCACGACGCCGATCTTGAGCCGCATAGCGGCCAGGTCGCGATTGTGCCGAGGATCAAAGATCTTCCATACGCCGTCGTTTGTGATGACGCCCCGCTAATGTACGCAATTCCGCGCAGGAACGATTGTGTTTTCGGAGGGACAAACGAAGTCAGCGAAGATCTTGCCGTTGATTCCGCAATAACCACGCGAATCGTCGCCGAGTGCAGCCGCACATTGAAGATCGAGAAACCGAATGTTCTCGCCGAGCGCGTCGGGCTGCGTCCATTTCGCAAATCAGGCGTTCGTGTTCAGCGCGCTCGGTTGCGCGACGGTCGCACCGTCGTTCACAACTACGGGCATGGCGGCGCCGGGTTCACGCTGTCGTGGGGTTGCGCCGCAGAAGTTCTTCAGCTGGGTACAGTGTCTGGTTAGTGTCCTTCTTCTAACGAGAACAAGATCAGCCACGACAGG
>JBKPGQ010000212.1:0-1215 GCA_046729455.1 Verrucomicrobiota bacterium | reverse complement strand
TGATCATCCTGGTGCCGCTACATGATTTCTTCCACAAGCGCAGGCTGAAAGCGGTACAAGATGGGAGCTAGTGTTGCGGAATTGGTTTTCTGAGTGATAGTGGGAGGTCTTCGAAGCCAAGAAGTACGAAGGAGGAAAGTCAGCCTCCGGTGCGCGCCAAAGTCGGTGCGACGTTGGTGCCGGGTAGAAGTAAGGATCAATTATGAAAGCCGATCTCATTGCAGCCGCCTCCGAAGTAATCACTAATCAGCAAATTTTGGTGAACATGGTTTCACGCCGGGTTCGACAGCTGTCGCTCGGTCATCGTCCCCTTGTGGAATATGCTCCGGGGCTCCGTGAAGCCGATATCGCGTTAACCGAGATCGCTAACGGAAAACTGACGTTCGAGTCGACCTTCGGTCAGAATGGAATCGCTGAGGCTCCCGCCCGGGTCACGCTGTTCCCTGGTGTCACGTTGAGCAAAAAAGTTAAAAAAGCTGCCTAAAACGAAGATTTGCCCGATAAGGCGGGCCCTCTTTTGATTGGCGTTCAGCGTGGCTATCCAAATGCCGAGGCACGCGAGTGATCTAATTATTCCTCGATTGCGCCGCTTATTTTTCGCAGGTGTTCGCGAAAGGTGTAACTCGAATCGGCTGCTCGTTTCTCGAGATATCGTGCAAACGCCAACTGTTCCCGCAGCGAGCGCCCGCTTTTGATCGCATCCGCCTGCTGCCGCTCTCGCTGCCAGATTTCGCGAGAGATCGATAGCAGGTCATCGACGCGCTCGGCAGTGACAAACAGACAGCCATCGTCGTCGGCGAAAACGACATCGCCAGGTTCAACCAGAAAGTCACCGAAGCGCGCGGAACGCAACGCCAACGAATCACGGACGTCTAGCCGCTGCGGACCGGATGGACACGTTCCATAACTGAAAATAGGCAGGCCGATCCGGCGGAGCTCGGGCGTATCCCGGTGCGCGCCCCAGATGACGATTCCGGCGAGACCACAGTTCTGAGACTCGAGCGCGATCAAATCGCCAATGCAGCCTTCATCGAGCCGGCCGCGGTTGTCGATGACCAGAACCTCCCCGGGTTGGGCGCTCTGCATGGTTTCCAGAAAAACATCCACGCTTCCAAAATGTCTGACCGGCAGGGCGGGTCCCGCGAGACATTGATTGGACGTCACCGGCCGAATGCCAGGCGGACTAATTCGGAGCGGAATCTTCAAGCGCAGAGC
>JBKPGQ010000211.1:0-1933 GCA_046729455.1 Verrucomicrobiota bacterium | reverse complement strand
CCATCATGCGCATGCTGGTAAAAAGATTGGCACCCCTTTTCTTGGTCTTTGCCGCTGGATTCTGCGTCGTATCAGCCTTTGCACTAGAAGTAACAGAGCCAGCAGCCGCCGCGCATGGCTACCCGGCGCTCTACAATCTCGACGGCAAAAAACTTGCCGACGGGGAGTTCAGGCAGTGGGTGGAGGATCATCTTTTACAGATAGTAATCACTTACAAATTTCCCGACGGCGGATCGTTTGAAGAAAAGGCGCGCTTTCGGCAAAATCCGGAACTGATTCAGGAGCACTGGTCTTGGAAAGAACTCAAAAATGAAAGGTCGCAGCGGGAATTCAATGTGGATTTTCTGTCGGGAACGGCGACTGCTCACATTAGCAAAGACAACAAGGATGTATCCGACAAGATCGACATTGAAAAGGGCCGCACGTTTGCCGGATTCGGTTTCACGCTCGCATTGAGTAATCTGCGGAAACGGCTCCTGCGCGGCGAACACGTTCAGCTCAAGGCAGTCGGTTTTTCGCCGTTCCCAACGCTTAAACCTCAAGTTGTGACTGTTAAACTTTCCCATGGTGGGCTTGATCGCATGAGAATGTCCGGACGCTCGATCAAAGGCGATCGATTCATTGTGCATCCCGAGGTTCCGGCAATCGCGAAATTGTTTATTACTGTGCCCGACACCAAAGTTTGGCTGACAAATCCTGTGCCGGCTGGTTTCCTGCGATGGGAAGGCCCGATTCTGTTGCCGAATGATCAACTCATTCGCGTCGATCTACTTCCTGGTACAAACAGCGGATCGGCAGAGCCCGTGGAAAGTAAACGTTAATAATCCGACACTATTCCGATTTATAACTTCGGTTACAATTTGAGATAGAGCGGACTCTAAGTTGCCAGCTGTACTAGATTCGAACGCGCGCAGTGCTATTCCGAGGCGATTCTTATCTTACCGGACAAAAGGAATCATTATGGCTGAAGCGTCGAGCGAACTGGATGGATCCGATTTCGAAAAGGGCTTCAACATCGAAGACGTGGCCGACGGAAAGATGTTGTTAGGCCACGCGTTTGCTGAAGCGGTTCTCGTCGCCAGGCGCGGTGACGAGCTTTTTGCCATCGGCGCGACGTGCACGCATTACGGTGGCCCGCTGGCAAAAGGTTTGATGGTGGATTGCACTGTGCGCTGCCCATGGCACCATGCGCGTTTCGATCTGCGGACGGGCGAGGCGATTGCTGCGCCGGCGCTGAACAATGTCGCACGTTACAAGATCGATAAACGTGGGGAGCAGTTTTTCGTCACCGGCAAGATCGACGAGAAACCGGTGCGCAAACCCAAATCATCACCAGCGAGTGTAGTGATCGTTGGCGCGGGTGCAGCTGGCGGAGCGGCAGCGGAAATGTTGCGGCGCGAGGGTTACGACGGGCCGGTGACGCTAATCGGAGCGGATGAGTTCTTGCCGTATGATCGGCCGAATCTTTCCAAAGATTATCTCGCGGGCACGGCGCCCGAGGAGTGGATTCCGCTGCGCTCAGCGGATTTTTACCGCGAACAAAAGATCGACGCGTTCACAAACACATCCGTCACGGCAATTGATCCGCAAAACAAACAGATCACGCTGTCGGACGGCCGTTCGTTAGGCTTCGGCGCGCTGTTGCTGGCTACCGGCGCGGAGCCGGTGCGCCTGGCAATTGCGGGCGACGATTTGCCGCATGTTTGTTATTTGCGAACTCTTGCCGACAGCCGGCGGATTATCGACAAGGCGAAGAGCGCGAAGCGCGCCGTTGTAATCGGAGCGAGCTTCATCGGGCTGGAAGTGGCGTGGTCCTTGCGGGAGCGCAAACTCGAGGTCGCAGTGGTCGGAAAAGGATCGCTGCCACTGGAAAAAGTTCTCGGGCGCGAACTCGGCAGCTTGATTCGCGAAACACACGAAGCGAATGGCGTAA
>JBKPGQ010000210.1:0-1529 GCA_046729455.1 Verrucomicrobiota bacterium | reverse complement strand
TCAAGCTGTTTCCAATCCGTCTTGTAGCCCCACGCGCGGAGCTGCCGGGTAATGGTCGCGAAGTGTTTCTTTGTCGGGTTCTTGAGCATCACTTCGCCCGTCTCGAGAAAACCAAGAATATGATCCCCTACGTACACCGGCACTGCACTTTCGGAGAGTCCCGCAAACCAGGTAACGGTGCGCCTTGTCGAGTTCGGTTCTCGAGATGCGTCAGTTTGGGCCCTTAAGCATGCGGCGCGAGCCTTGTTGAAACGAGCCAGAATTGACGCGAGTGAATCACGATCCTCTTTTCCATGGTGTGCCGGCGACCAGGAATCATGTCCTCGGATATTAAGCGGCAAACCCATCGCTTCGCTGAAAGCCCGTTCGTAATCTTTGAAAATCTGCGAGCGCGAAAGATGTTGCATCACTTCCCGGTCAGAGGATCGGGGCGCGTCTCGTTTGCTCATTACGCCTTTCGAAGCGGTACGTCTAACCGCGTGTCGCATCACCGCGCGCATACTAAACTTCGAGGCCTCTGAGCGGCAGTTGTCCTGATTGAAGCCCTTGCGCAACGTATGTGTTGCCGAACGTCTGCTGTTTAACATCGCGGGTCTCATTTGCGGGGGAAGCGCGAAGCTGCCGGAAAAGCGCAGCTCGACATTTTGAGCCTTTATGTCGTTTGAAATAAATCGCGCTGCTTTGTTGGACTGTTGGTTTCATATTTGGTTGCGAGACTCTCATACGGACGGCGCTCGTCTCGCCGGCGTCCTTTCTGGCCGCTTCGGAGTGAGGTTGGCGAGAACACGCAGTTGAATCACGACATTCCATTGCGCAGTGATCATTCGCGAAATTTGCCCGCAGCCCGTCGGACAGGGGCGTTGTGAGCTAGTTGTTTGCGTTGCTTCGGAGAAGGACTTTTCGGTAGCGGCATATCCCGCTTTGGAATAGAGCGACTGCCGCCGAACTCATGCTTGCGTTTTTGTTTGGGCATATCTGAAGATCGATTTCGCGAAGCGCTTAGACTTCCTGAAGAGAGGGCGGATCAATGTTGAGGAATCTGCCGGTGGTGATTTGAGCTACATTCGCAGCCCGCGAAACGCCGCATGCCAGCAGGGCTTTCGTCGTCGCCTCCGCAGTCAGGTGGTATTTGAGCACGATCGGATGAATTGCGTACGCCACTTCAGCATCTCGCATTATTTCGCGGAATTGGATTAGATGCATGATTCTGCTGTGTTTGGTTGGTGCAGAGGGAAGGGGCCGCACGCGCGGTCGATTGACGCTGCGATTTTTAAGGAGCCAATATACGGCCGCGACTGTTGATTACCTAATGGTATTTATCGACAACGCATTTCATATCGTACCTGCGTTCCCAGACGCTAATTGAAGAATGAGCGTTTGCGCACGGTTACGCAAAGTTTTACAGCCGGTCACGCAACGCGGTGTGGGTGCCGATTGGATATGGCCATTACAGCTTGATGTTTATCTTGACGCTACTCAGGCTCCCCTGAAGGTTCCGAAGCATTTCGTGAGTGCGATTCGTAGCCTCA
>JBKPGQ010000209.1:0-3707 GCA_046729455.1 Verrucomicrobiota bacterium | reverse complement strand
GCCGGCACGAGTCTGGTAGGGAACGCGATTGGCGAAGGCTTGATTGTCGAGTTCTCACGGTACAACCGCCAGATAACTGACCTTGACCTCGAAAAACGCAGCGTGCGTGTTGGGGCAGGCGTTGTTCTCGATCAGCTCAACAATTTTCTAAAGCGGCATGGATTTTGTTTCGGTCCGGATGTAGCAACGAGCTCACGAGCGACGCTTGGTGGAATGATCGCGAACAATTCCTCCGGCGCGCGTTGTCCAGTTTACGGCACAACTGCCGATCATGTTCTTTCGCTCCAGACTGTGATGGCCGATGGACGCATCGAAAAGATCGGGCCAATGCACGAATCGTTATGCTCGGAGCGAGCTGAAATCGAGAATCTCATTCGTGCACGAAGCGCGGAAATGGTCGAGCGCTGGCCGCCGGGCCTGATAAAACGCTGGCCCGGCTACGGCATTGAGAGGTTCCTTCGCGCGCCGAATGATCTCACAAATATTTTCGCGGGCAGTGAGGGAACGCTCGCCGCGATTTTCTCTGCCGAACTCAAAATTTCGCCGCTACCGAGTGAGAAAGGCCTGGGCCTGATCTTTTTTTCGTCAGTGGACGAAGCGATGCAGGCCACGGTTGAGCTTCTCGACCTTAAACCCGCCGCCATTGAGCACATCGATCGTCCCTTGCTCGATCAAACCAAAGGTCAGCTCCATTTTCAGGCGGCGCGCGACTTACTCGACCTCGACACCCACCCTTGCGAATCGATTCTGATTGTCGAGTTCTACGATGACGTCGTCGAACGATTGTCGATTTTACAATCGCGAAAAGTCGGCCTGCGCACCAAAATCCTCACCGAGCCAGCGCAAATGAATCTCGTCTGGTCGGTACGCAAATCCGGCCTTTCACTGTTGACCGGCTGCATCGGGCCTGCGAAGCCGGTCGCGTTTATCGAAGATGCTGCTGTTCGCCCGGCGCAGTTGCCGGAATACGTGCGCGGATTGCGATCGATCATGAAACCTCTTGGGCTGAAGGCGAGTTATTATGGTCATGCCGCCAGCGGACTTTTGCACGTTCGGCCCGTGCTCGATCTGCACAGTGCAGGCGATCTAAAAAAGTTTCGGCAAGTTGCCGATCAAACCTCCGCACTGGTGCGCCAATTTAAGGGCTCGCTTTCCGCCGAGCACGGTGTCGGCATCGCGCGCACCGAATACATGCGCGAGCAACTCGGAGATGAGCTGCTCGGAGTAATGCGCGAGATCAAGCGAATGTTCGATCCAAAGAACATTTTCAATCCGGGAAAAATTTTCGAGCTACGGTGGGCGCTCCACGCCGACCCCCGAACGCTTTCGGGGCAGAGCGCCGTACCTAACAGAATCGACAATCATCTGCGCGAAAACTTCACGCGACCGCTGGAGCTCCCATTCGAGCCCGTGCTCGCGTACGCATTCAAAGATCGTTCGTTCATCGGCAACCTCGAACAATGCAACGGCTGCGGCGGCTGTCTTAAGCAAACCGGCATCATGTGCCCGACGTTCATGGCCACCCACGAAGAAGTCATGTCCACGCGCGGCCGCGCCAACATAATCCGCGCCGCGCTGGAACTACGCGTCAACGGACACGATCCGTTGCGTTCGGCAGAATTGGATGCCGCACTGAGCAATTGTCTCTCTTGCAAAGGATGCACACCCGAATGCCCGTCGAATGTGAATCTCGCGCTGCTCAAAGCCGAATTGACGCATGCGCGATACCAGCGCGACGGTTTGCCGTTGCGCGAGCGATTTTTCAGCAAGATCGATTTGTTAGGCAAAATCGGCTGCGCGATGCCGTCGCTCACAAACCGCATTCTCAATTACAAGCCCGTCCGCGTCGCGATGGAAAAGACAATTGGACTATCCGCGAGACGTTCGCTGCCACATTACGCGAGCGAACGATTCGACCACTGGTTTGCGCGACATTGTAGGGCGTCTGTGTCAGACGCCCAGGCGTTTCGCAGAAACGCCCTACAGAAACGTGGCCCTGTCATTCTGTGGGACGATACCTTTCTGCGGTACCAGGAACCGCACATTGGAATTGCCGCGGTAAAAGTACTGGAAGCGCTCGGGTTCGAGGTTTCGCTCGCAAAGAACCGGCGCTGCTGCGGACGACCCGCGTTTAGCCAGGGAAATCTCGACGCTGCTCTAGAGCTTGGAAAACACAATGTTGATCTTCTCTCATCACTCCACGGCTCCACCACTCCAATCCTTTTCCTTGAGCCATCGTGCTGGTCGATGTTCGTGGAAGATTATCGGGAGCTACAGATCGAGAACGTGGAGAAGATAGCGAACCGCTGTTTCTTGTTCGAAAAATTTGTAGACGATTTACTCGCGCAGGAAGCGGACGCCCTGCACTTCGAGCATTCAGCCGTGAACGTTGCGATTCACCCCCATTGCCATGCCAAATCGATCATGAACCCCGCATTCATGCGAAGACTCGCCGAACGGTTGCCCGGGAGGAAAGCCACCGTGCTCGACACAGCCTGCTGCGGAATGGCCGGGGCATTCGGCGCGTTCGCCGAGAAGTACGATCTCTCCGTCCAAGTCGCCCAGGATTTGATCGACAAGCTCGAGAATCAAGGGCGCGAAACGCAGATCGTCGCCTCAGGGACAAGTTGCCGCCATCAAATTAGTGATCTGATGAATATCCGGCCAAAGCATATGGCCGAGGTGCTCGCTGAAGCCCTCCTTTAACGGCCGCGCGCCGGCTGCAAATGTGCCGGCGGCGTTTGCGTTATTGACTCAGCCTAGTCACACCTTAGCCTCCGCTGCATGAATCCAGTCGTTGCATCCGATAAACTTAAACGCACTGAAGTCTGGGCCGAGGATGATAAGTCAGTCCATTGGGCTGGCGCCTTTGCCGTCTATGGTGGCCACGGCACAACCGCGTCTTCCACGATCGTGTATGAAATTGAGCCTGGGAATCGCCTGGGCTGGCACACCGACGCTACCGAGGAGACACAGTATATCATTGCTGGTACTGGGGAATTGCACATGGAAGATGGCAGCACCTACCGGGTCGGTCCTGGCAGCGTTTTTGCCATTCCAACGCCCGTAAAACACGACCTCGTTAATATCGGTAAGGAAACATTGCGCGCCGCCGCGTTCTTCGCGGCTGCGATGTTCACCCAAAACTTCGACAACGTGATGATGCCGCCGAAAAGTCACATTCTCGGCACTCCAAATCGAGAAGGTTAGGCGCTTTCCGAACGCGCCCACGAAATCAAGCACGCGGGATGCCCGCACACTCGCGGGCAGGCGTGTTACCCCTGCGGCTTCGGTGGTGCGCCAGGCTTTGCGGCTTCGCCCGGTTTAGGAGGTGCGGCACCCGCCGGAGCGCCGCCCGAAAGATCTTCGTCGGCGGGGACTGCCAGTATGTCGGGTTCAGTGAACGAATTTGGATGGTTGGCCAACTCTTTGCGCAACGCCGCAATTTGCTCAGTCGTCACCGGACTGGCGTTGTTTCCCCACTCGCTTCGCTCATACGTAAGAACGTCGGCAATTTTTTGGTCAGTCAATGTTTTGTCCCAAGGTTGCATCACGGCAGCGCCAAATTGTTGGCCTTTCACCGTAACTGGACCCGTCAAACCTTTGAGAACAATCATCGCCGGTCGACGTGAGCCGCCCGTTGTAAACTCTGAACCGGCCAACGGCGGATACTGCCCTGCCACTCCGAGACCATTCGCTTGATGACA
>JBKPGQ010000208.1:0-4323 GCA_046729455.1 Verrucomicrobiota bacterium | reverse complement strand
TTCCGGCTCGCGAATTTCCGCGGCCATTCCGGGCGCCAATCTGCCAACCGATCCCAAACGGCTGGACGGTTGCACGTGTTCGCCGGGCTTTTTCGGTTCCGGATCGGGCAGATTTGTGCTTACTACCGGTGCTGTCTCGGTAAGCCCGTAGCCTTCGTAGACTGTTTTGTGGAAGCGTTCTTCAAAGTGGCTGGCGAGATCGAGCGGCAACTTTTCGGCGCCGGTGATAATGAGGCGCAAGCTGCGAAGCTGATCCGGTTCGGCCTTGCGCAGGTACATCCGAAGAAAAGTGGGCGTCACCAGAAGGAACGTTAGTTTGTATCGTTCGATCAACTCTGCATTCTTTCCGGCTTCCAGAGGGTTGGGATACGTGACAATTCGCACGCCTTCGATGAGCGGATACCAGAGTGTGACGGTTGATCCGAAGGTGTGAAAGAACGGCAGCGACGCCAGGATGGCGTCGGTCTCTCGTGCATCCAGCAGTTGCCGGAACTGCGAGACATTTCCAACGACGTTCCGGTGGCTAACCACAACGCCCTTTGGCTCTCCAGTGGTTCCACTTGTAAAAAGCAAGACCGCTTCCCTGTGACCGCCTTCTTTCGGAATTTGCAAAACGCGCAAGAGCAAGCGTGCTGGAAGCAGGACCGACAGGATCCACCAAAAAACGATCTGGCCTTTCAACCGCGGCATGAGTTCTTCCAATTTCAAAACATGTTCCGGCCACGGAAAATCCTTGAGTCGTTCCATGAATTGCGTGGCCGAAATTGCGATGCGCAAGTTGGCGCGTTTGCAGCACGATTCATTCGCCGCGCGTCCCACTGTGAAATTGAGATCCACAGGAACCTTGTCCGCCAGCGTGACTGCCAGGTTCGCCAGCATCGATGCTTTACTGGCGGGCAAAACGATTGCGATTCGTTCGTCGGAAAATTCTTTTCGAAGATAGCGACTCAATGCCGCCGCAGCGCCGAGTAATTTTGACCGACTCAGCTCGCTATGATCGGTTCCGTCGATCACCGCCGTCGCGAACCGTCTGCGCTTCAATCCGCGCACACATTCTTCGGCAAGATGTCGATCTAATGATGGGCGGCGATTGAAACAAAATTCACCGAGCTTGAGCAACTCCTCGCGGACTGTCGCATTGTCGGCGGCCTCAGCTTTGAGGGGTTTGCCAAAGGCGATCGTTACTGGATACGGGATGCGCTTTGGAAATTTCCTGAAAAATCGTCCGCCCTGGAATGAGAAGATCGAGCCCCAGAGTTGATCGAGCCAAACCGGAACGACCTGCGCGTTAGCGTGGCGCGCAATCAATTCGTAACCGCGCTGCAATCGCAAAAGGACCCCCGTGCGCTCCAATTGGCCCTCGGGAAAAAGACAGACGATCTCGCCAGCTGCGATTTTTTCCGCAGCAGCGCGAACGGCAGCGTGCGAATGGCGAATGTTGATTGGAATGCAACCAAGCGCGCGCAGAATCGGATGCAAAATCGCGTTATGATAATACTGCTGGTCGATGACATAGCGGATCGGGCGCGGGCAGGCGAATTGAAGAACAAGGGCATCAACCCATGTGATGTGATTGGGCAAAAGTAGAAAGCCGCCTTGTGGGAGACTTTCCAAACCCAGCGTAGTCACTCGATAAAAGAAACGCACCAGCGGGCGACCAAAAGAATAAAGCGCGCGTTCGGTGCGGGACATCCAAGGTATCGTTTATCATTTACAATCGGCGCCTGGCAAACTGCAATCGGCACCTGCAATGCAACCCGTTGGGAATAAAACGATGAGCGGCGCGCGTACCGCGCTCTTTCTGCTCCTGGCCATCAATCTTTTTAACTACATCGATCGGCAAATTCTGGCCGCGCTCGAACCCGATATTCGCGCAAGTTTTTTTACGGCCGACGACGTAAACGCCATGACTAAGACCGGTCTGCTCGGCGACGCGTTTTTCATAACTTACATGATCAGCGCGCCGATCCTCGGCTTGCTCGCTGATCGATTCTCACGCTGGATCATCGTTGGGTCCGCTGTGATCTTGTGGAGCCTGGCCACCGGCGGATCCGGTCTCGCGGCGACGTTCGCGATTCTCTTTGCAACTCGCGTGTGTGTTGGAATTGGCGAAGGCGGCTATGGACCTGCGGCGCCGACGATTTTGTCGGATCTTTTCCCGATCGAAACACGAGGTCGGATCATGGCAATTTTTTGCGCAGCGATTCCGGTGGGCAGCGCGCTCGGCTATGTGATCGGTGGATTGGTCGGCGCTCACCTCGGCTGGCGTTGGGCATTTTATCTCGTTGGCCCGCCGGGGTTACTGCTGGGCGTTCTCTGCTTCTGGCAACGCGACCCGCGCATCGCTGCTGATCATCTGGTACAAGAGTCCCCTCGCCGCAGCGTGCGTGACTACCTGAATTTGTTCCGCACACGCTCCTATCTCATCAACTGCATCGCGATGACATTGATGACTTTCGTCACGGGCGGTTTGGGCTTCTGGGTACCAGCATATCTGCGTTATCGGAATCAAAGTGCCGACGTAGGCATGCCGATCTTTGGCTTAATCACTGTAGTTGCGGGCCTGGTCTCAACGCTTCTGGGAGGCGTCATCGCCGACAAGCTGCGTTCGCGTTTCGCTGGTTCCTACTTCTGGGTATCGGGAATCGGGATGTTGATCGCGTGTCCCATTTTCATTGTGGCCCTTTACATTCCGTTTCCCGCGGCGTGGATCGCAATGTTCCTGGCGATCTTTTTCCTGTTTCTAAACACAGGCCCTTCGAACACGGCGCTGGCCAATGTATCGCTGCCTGCAGTACGTGCGACAGCGTTCGCCGCAAACATCTTCGTCATTCATGCTTTGGGCGACGTGCAGGCGTTCTGGCTCCTTGGATATATCGGCGGTCACACAAATATGCATGTGGCGTTTCTGTTCGTGTCCGGAATAATTCTCCTCTCTGGCGTGGCCTGGCTGATCGGTGTGAAATATCTTCCCGCTGATACAGCGGCAGTAGAAACCGCCGGAACCAGCTAAGCAGAGTCAAACCTCGAATCTTTATTCCGACTCCTCTGGTCCCGGCGGAGGAGACGCGCTCTCGGGCCTTTCTGGCTTTCTGTGAGGCCGCGTTTGAGTCCCTTCTCTTGTTCTTTCACTGGGACTGGCTGCTTCAGATGGAGATTCCTGGGTTGCCCGAGAGGGCTCTCTCTGAAGCTCAGCACCGCTCGGGGGTTCTGTTTCCTCCGGTCTGGCTCTCGTGCCCCGCTCTTCTCTGGTTCCGCTTCTCCCAGATTCTGTTTCCCCTGGTCTGGCTCTCGCGCGCTCTTCTCTAGCCGGGGGACTCCCAGCCGCACCCTCACGTTCACGGGGCGGTGCCGTAGCGTGAGGCCTTGGTGCTGTCGCACGCGGACTCGGCGATGCTCTGCCGGCAGGTGAAGCTGCCTCGGCAGGCGACCTTCCAGCGGCAGGCGAGGTCCTCGGTGGAGCTGGGGGCGCCCCAGCCGCGCCTGCACCGGTGGTTGCTCCGGTGGAAACGCCCGTTGTGGTCGTACGGGAAACTCCAGCGCCAATTTCCGCTCCCGGGCTTACACCATAGTAGCTATAGACGTTGGTAATGTAATCAGGCCTCGAATATTCATCGATGCGCGCATAATCGAACACGGGCGCGCTATAGATTCGCTCTCGATCAACTGTCACAGTTAGAGCGCTTACGTCAGATGTAGGAGAATAGACTGCCCACGGAACTGCAACGAATTTGCTACCGCCGGCAGCGCGTGCTCCGCCTTCGCCGGTCGAGAGAACAGTATACGCCATGCACCCGGTGCTGCTATCAATCATCACGTCTTTGATCACACCGATCTCTTCGCCCTGCGAGGATTTCACTTTCGTACCAACGAGTTTGCTAACTTGGACGGTCGTGCTCTGGGTTTGTGCTGAGGTAGAAACAATGGCCGCACCCAGAACGGCGAGCATTGCTCCGAATGAGCGTAATGTTTTCATAAGCGATGAGGTTTAAAGGACACAAATAGATCCGCTACGGAGCAATCGCCGCCCGCGGTTACTGCAGATGTGAAAACAAGTGGCGCTGTCAGCAAAATGCGTTCCCTTGTGAACTCTAATGCGGATCTCGCGCTGCCTCGCTGCCTGCATGCTGCTAGTTCCTTGTGTTCATATGGATGCCGATGGTGTTCCAGAGGATTGCACGCAGCTCATCCTGGGTGTCGCGCCCACTTGGAATTCCATGCGCGGCGAGCTGCGATTGTTTGAACGAGCACGCGGCGGTGATTGGACCGCGGTTGCTGGACCGTTCCCGGTGTTGTTTGGCAAAAACGGTATAGCCTGGGGTA
>JBKPGQ010000207.1:0-6014 GCA_046729455.1 Verrucomicrobiota bacterium | reverse complement strand
TTGAATCTTCAGTTCACGTGCCGGAACCAAATCCGGATACCGCGAGTTTTCCGCTTTGAGATATGGCCGGCCGCGCTCGACGACATAACGTTTCAATGTCGTTTCGCCGTCGATCAATGCAGCAACAATGTCGCCGTCGTGTACGTCTTTGGCGTCTTCCAAAATCACGATGTCGCCATCGACAATGTGTGCGCCGATCATCGAATCGCCGCGGACTCGCAAAGCAAATGTGCCGCGATTCTTTTGCAGATTGGCTGAGCGCGTATCGAGCGACACGTGGCCTTCGATGGTCTGCTCGGTCAACGCCGACATGCCCGCCGGAATCTGCCCGTAGATCGGAATATCGGTAATCCTGACCCTCATGGCCGGAGTGATCAACGCCCTGGCTTTACGCGCATGTCGACCGAGAAAACCTTTTCTCTCCAGCGCGGCAATGTATTGCATTACCGATGTCTGGCTGGCAAACCCGAAATGATTTTGGATTTCGCGTGTGCTGGGCGTGATGCCTTTCTGGCGCTGCTCGCGTTGGATAAAATCGAGAATGCTCCTCTGCCGATCGGTTAGCACGCTTGTATCATCATCCGAACCGCGGCGAAGGCAAGTTCAAATGAACATCTTGTTGTTCCTGTGATTGCGAGCCAAGCCGAGGAATACCTCGTACGCCACTGGCACGCTATGTAACTAGCGTAATCGAAGCTCCGACTGTGAGGTCCCTCGCTTCGCTCGGGATGACATTGAGCGAACTACAACCGCACCAGGTCGACCAGAAACTGACACCAGAGATAAAACATCCCGCGCCAGGAATATTTTACCTCGCCCGCCGCCGTCTGTTTGAGAACGCCTTTATGAATGTTGTGCGCGATCTGGTCTCGCAGATCGTTCTCCATTTCTATTTGAATCTGTTCCTCGTCCAGCGGGTCAATCCCGGCTGGATTCACGCGATTTCGCCGGAGAAATTCGCGATGGCTTTGATAAAGCTGCCAGAATGATCTGTCCGGACGCTGCCGATTAATATGGAACAGAGGTGTGAGCTTCAAGCCATACGAGAGTGGATAGTTCCACGTTGTCCAAACGATACCGCCTTTCGCGCGCGATGAAATGCGCAGATAATAAAACGAGAAATCACGCTGTTCGTTCAGGCAGATAGCAGCCTGGGCTCGATCTTCCTCTCTATAAAATAGTCGGAAAAATTGCCGATAATCTTCCCAATCCCATCCCGCGTCGCCCACGTGGACAAATCCTTCGTCCTCGATCTCGCGAGTGATTTCGCTCAACGCTGGAAATGTGTCCGAAGACGGCGGGCTTTTCGGTCGAAGTTGTTTTTCCTTGGGGAGACGGAGCGCGCGAATCCGAGTGAGAATTTCCAGCCACGGCAAAAACAGCCAGCTCATTGCGCCGACAAAACCCCATATCCAGCTGCCAGTGATAAAATAAACGCCGAGAAAAGTAGTAGCCAGGATTCCGAGCGCGCCGGCCTTTTGCGTAAACGAGTTTTGAAAACTGCGCAATCCCGCGCTGAGCACGGCCACGCCAAGTGTAAGGAAGAAGCCAAAAAGCATCAGGACCTGGTTTCCTGCGGATTGATCTGGTGCTCGCTTAGAAATTTCTCAAGCTGATTGGTATCGAAATTTGCCAAAACCTTATCACCTGCCACGAACGTGGGCACATATGTTTGCGACGAAAGCTGCTTCATTTCCTCATATGCTTGTCGATCTTTTCCGACGTCGATTTCTTGGAAGCGATATCCCTTTTCGCTGAGATAATCCTTCGCATCGATGCACCACGAACACCACTCGCGGCTATACAGTGTCAGTTCCATCGGCAGCGCCGAAATAAACGAACAATGATCGCCGCGTCAACTGACATGCTTTCCACTGGTCGCGTCAGTCAAAATGCGCTCTCCGGGCTTTAATACGATTTCGCCCAAACAACGCGCCGCACACTTGGTTCGCCAGTGAAAATACATTTACCGGGCTCGGGCGAATCATCCAGCGGAACAACACGAATGGTGACTTTGAGATCGTTCTTGATTTGTTCTTCTACTTCCCGTGAGCTGTTCCAATGCGCGAGAGCAAATCCACCGTGGATTTCCGGTTTGTTGGGGTTTTTCGGTGTAAAGAAATCGTAGAAATCTTTTTTTGATTCGATCACCTGCGTGTTTGCATCGCGGAACTTCTTCGCCCGCTCAAGAAGGTTCTGTTGAATGGAGGTTAGAATTTCCGGTGCCACAGCGACGAATTCCTGAATCGACATGGACTCTTTGGCTTTGGCCGGCTGATCGCGGCGGCTGATCACCAACGCGTTTTTCTCGAGGTCGCGTGGTCCAATTTCGATCCGCACCGGGACTCCTTTCTTGATCCATTCCCAATTTTTGACGCCGCCACCGATATCGCGCCTGTCGACCTCCACTTCGAGTGGAACGTCGCCGAAGCGCTTTCCCCGTAGTTGCAGAGCGAGATTGTCGCACGCCTCCATTACTCTGGAGCGCGACTCCTCCTTTGTCGCCACCGGCACGATGACGATTTGTGTGGGCGCGATGCGCGGAGGCAAAACGACTCCGTCATCATCTCCGTGCATCATGATCAACGTGCCAATCAGCCGCGTCGTCATTCCCCAGCTCGTGGTCCAACCAAATTCTTGTTTGCCTTCGCGGTTTTGAAATTGGATGTCACTCGCACGCGCGAAGTTTTGGCCGAGAAAATGTGACGTGCCGGCCTGAATGGCCCGGCGGTCCTGCACCATCGCTTCGATTGTTAACGTCTGCACAGCGCCGGGGAATTTTTCGCTTTCGGATTTTTCGCCGGTGAATACTGGGATCGCGAGGTGGTCGCGGACAAAACGCTCGTAGAGATCGAGGATTAATTTCGATTCCTCACGCGCCTCGCCTTCCGTTTCGTGTACTGTGTGCCCCTCCTGCCAGAGAAATTCAGTGGTCCGCAAAAACAGGCGCGGCCGCATTTCCCAACGGACGACGTTGGCCCATTGATTGATGAGGATCGGCAGATCCCGGTAAGATTGCACCCATCTCGCGTAGCTGGCGCCGATGATTGTTTCCGAAGTGGGCCTGACCACAAGCGGTTCCGTCAGCGGGCTGGCCGGTTTCATCTTTCCATCCTCGCCGACTTCCAAGCGGGTGTGCGTGACGACGGCGCATTCTTTGGCGAAGCCTTCAACGTGTTCCGCTTCCTTCGCGAAATAACTCAGCGGAATGAAAAGCGGGAAATAAGCGTTGCGATGGCCAGTTCCGCGAAACATGGCGTCGAGTTGACGCTGCATGTTTTCCCAAATTCCGTAACCCCAGGGTCGAATCACCATGCAGCCGCGTACGTCCGAGGGCTCAGCCAGCTCCGCCGCGCGGATTACCTGCTGATACCACTCTGGAAAGTCCTGGTCGCGCCGCGGCGTGATCGCCGTGTTTTGGGTTGAGTTGGACATGGGCAGAGAATTAAGCGCACAAGCGGAAGTTGACCAGCGAGCATTTCCGTGATTGGACCTATCTGTCCCATCGGATTCATGTATCTTGTTTGGAGCCGACAGGTTGACAGGCGCTTGCACTCCTCGTAGTTTTCGTGCCCTTTTTCTGTAGTGATGAAAACATTTTCTGCCAAAGCCAGCGAAGTCCCACGCAAATGGTGGGTCATCGACGCCAGGAACCAGGTGCTGGGAAAAGTAGCGGTGAAGGCCGCGAATCTGTTACGCGGCAAAGAAAAGACCGTCTTCACGCCGCACGTCGACACCGGCGACTTTGTGATTGTCATCAATGCGGACAAAGTGCGACTCACCGGAAAGAAAGAGGAACAAAAAACCTTTATGAGTTTTTCAGGATACGTGGGCGGCCACAAATCGGAGAATGTCCGCGCACGCCGCGAACGGCATCCCGAACTGCTAATCGAGCGCGCCGTGCGCGGAATGATTCCGCACAATCGGCTCGGTCGCCACGTTTATCGGAAGTTGAAGGTTTATCGTGGTGATTCTCATCCGCACGCCGCGCAACAGCCCGAGATTGTCAAACTCACCAGAAAATAATCTTATGCCAGAAGCTCAGGAATTCGTTGCCACGGGTCGCCGCAAAACATCGGTTGCGCGCATCCGGATGATGCCGGGTAGCGGAAAGATCGATATCAATGGTCGGACGTTCGAAGATTATTTCCCGACTGTGCCCCTACAGAACGTCGTGCTGCAACCCCTTCAAACTGCCAAGGCTGTGAATGCTTATGATTTGTCGATTAACACCACGGGTGGTGGCATTATGGGACAGGCCGGCGCCGCGCAGCTTGCGATCGCGCGCGCTCTTCTTCAGGTCGATGGCAATTTGCGAAGCACGCTGAAAGCTGAGGGTTTGCTCCGCAGGGATCCGCGCATGAAAGAGCGCAAAAAATCCGGTCAACCCGGCGCGCGGAAACGTTTCCAATTCTCGAAACGTTAAGGCGGTAGGGCGGGCAGTCCTCTGCCTGCCGAATGCGGCGCGCACGGAGTGACCCGGCCTACCCAGATTCTACGGCCTGTCTGGCGATGGTGTGCCTTGCGGGGCCGATGCTGGCGCCGGAGGCGCTAACAACGGGGGAACAGTCGCTGCCGGTGTCACGGCCGGCACCCGAGTACTGCTCGGTTTGAGCAAACGCAATTCCTGCATCGCCTCCCCGGCCCAAAAGCTCGTTCGATATTGCGTGAGGATGGTTTCGCAGATGCGACGCGCTTCGTCGCTCTTATTTTTCCCCTTTAAAATGAACACCTGCGATAGCAAAGCCAGCGGCGCGTTGTAACTGTTCGGATACGTTGTTGCGATCTGCTGATAAGCAGCCAGCGCTTCATCACTTTTTCCCATCGACTCAAGATTGGCAGCTATCGCCATTCGCGCCGTGCTTACGAACTCATGTTGAGGAAATTTGGCGACGAAAGCCTGAAGCGTCGTGTTCGCCTCAGCAAATTTCTTTTCGCTCCGCAGAGCTTCAGCGAGTAACAGGTAAGCATCAGCGGCCGCCGGGCTGTTTGGGTAGCGATCAATCACCTGTTGATATTCCTGAGCAGTTTTCGCACTCGCCAATGAAGCCGACGCCGCCGCCGCGCGTCGGTCGGAATAATAACGGTAACCAGTAAAGGCGATGACCACGAGCAACGCTACGATCAGCACCGAAATGATCTCTTTCTTGAAGCGGTCCAAAAAAAAGCGCGTTTCCAGAGCAACATCGCGAGAAGAAGGTGGAGCTGTCGGCATAAATTATATGTGCTCTGCCGGTTCAAACCGGGCAAGCGGTTCGTCTTATGCCACGCGATGGTTTCTCGCGCAAGCGGTACTAAGCTCGGCACGCGCTCGACCAGGCCGTTTGCGGCGATACAATGTTCCTTATGAATGCACTTTGGAACTCTTTTGAAACTTTGCTCGGCTTGAGCGTGGAACCGAAAGACTTGACGTTTGTCCAAATCTCCCTGCGCGGGATCATCGTCTTCCTTGCCACGCTAGCCATGGTCCGGCTTGGGCATAAACGGTCGCTCTCACACAAAACACCGTTCGACGCCGTTTTGCTTGTAATTCTCGCCTCGGTACTTTCGCGCGCGATCAATGGTTCGGCGGCGTTCTTTGCCACAATCGGCGGAGGCGTGGTCTTAGTGTTACTACACCGCCTTTTCGCGCATATGGCATTTTATTCGCACGCATTCGGGATTTTGGTCAAAGGCAAGCCCGACGTCATCGTGCGCGACGGCGAATGCGACTTCGATACGATGCGGCGCAACCATATCTCTACGCACGACTTGGAAGAGGACATGCGTCTCGATGCGCACATCGACGACCTATCCAAAGTTCGGCTCGCCCGCGTCGAACGCAGCGGCGACATCAGTTTTATCAAAAAATGATTTGACCCATATGGCCCATTTGCTCTATGAGAGCACGGGATTTATGAGGCGAACAAAAAAGCGGTGGATCAAACCGATGATGAAAACCGTTCCGATCTTTTTCGAGTGCACCTGTTACGCAGGCGCGGTTTGATCGAACGTGATTATCTGACTCCGAAAAC
>JBKPGQ010000206.1:0-6515 GCA_046729455.1 Verrucomicrobiota bacterium | reverse complement strand
TTGGATTACCGGGCAGACTCTCGAAGTCAATGGCGGTCTGTTCCTGGGACCGAGAGAACAACAATAATTACATTTGGGAGATCAAACAGGTCGGAGAAAATCTTCGATCAAGTTGGTGAACATTCACGGAGGATGAACATGAAACAACCAATCACAGGCGGATGCGTGTGCGGCGCGCTTCGCTACGAAATTAAGGCCGAACCAACCTTGATGTTGAAATGCCATTGCCGCGATTGCCAGCACGTCACTGGGAGTGGATACGCTCCTGCATTCCTGGTCCCGGCTGATGCGCTTCGAGTAACGCAGGGACAACTGCGCCACCACCTCACATCAAGTATCAGGCGCGGAAAACATAAACGCGGTTTTTGCCCCGAATGTGGATCCCGCATCACAGGAGGAGAGTTTGAAAAAGGAGATTCGCCCTTTGTCGGTGTCCTGGCGAGCAGCCTGGACGACCCCAGTCTGTTCCAACCGCAGATGGACATCTTCGTTTCGGACGCTCAACCGTGGGACCAAATGGATCCCGCAATCCCGAAGTTCGAACAATACCCGCCAACACCAACAAAGGAATAAATAAAAATGCAAAAAATAACGCCATTTTTGTGGTTCGATAACCAAGCCGAGGAGGCAGCGAAGTTTTACACCTCCGTTTTTAAAAATTCCAAGATCGGCAGAATTCTGCGCTATAACGAGGCGTCAGCAAAAGCCGCCGGGGGAGCGGTGGGATCGGTGTTAACCGTTGAATTCGAGATCGAAGGTCAAAAATTCACGGCGCTCAACGGTGGTCCGCAGTTCAAATTCAATGAATCGGTCTCGTTCGTTGTGAACTGTAAAACGCAGGAAGAAGTGAATTATTTTTGGGAAAAACTGACGGCTGGTGGCGGACAGGAATCCGAATGCGGCTGGCTCAAAGACAAATTCGGCGTGTCGTGGCAAGTCACTCCAACCGTTTTGATCGACATGTTGAACGACAAGGACCCGAAGAAGGCCGGACGAGTCATGAAAGCGATGATGCAAATGCAGAAGATTGAGATAAACAAATTGAAGGCTGCCTACGCGGGGAAATAATTGTTTCGAATCTCAATGCCCTTAGCGAAGCGAAAGCCCCAGACGATTGACGAGTATCTCGCGACAGCGAAGCCGGATCAGCGCCGGACGCTAGCGAAACTGCGCAAAACAATCCATGCCGTCGCTCCGAGAGTGGAGGAGTGCATCAGTTATGGAATTCCTGCGTTTCGCTTTAATGGACGTTCGCTGGTTTTCTTCGGCGCATGGGCGAACCACTGCTCGTTTTATCCGGGCAGTTCCGCTACGTTGAAAAAATTTCGGGACCGTCTGAAAGGTTTCCGGATCAGTAAGGGGACCATTCGCTTTTCACCGGATAACCCGATCCCAACGCCACTGGTCAAAAAACTGGTTAAAGCACGGATGGCAGAAAACCGGACTTAACAGACTTATGCCGAAAATCAGCCCACGCCGTTTAGCACAGCGATCGTACGAAGCTTTCGCAGCTGGCGACCGAAAATTTTTCGAGCAGCATCTGGCGGAGAATTTTAGTTTCTCGAGTCCGCTCGACGTGGGGCTCGATCGTGCCGGCTATTTTGCGAGATGCTGGCCTGGAGCCGGGCAGGGGCAAAAGTTCAATTTTTTGCGGTTCATAGAACACGATGATGAAGTCGTTGTAACCTACGAAATGACGAAGCCGAACGGAGAGAAAGGGCGCAACACAGAAATCCTACGAGTTAAGGACAACAAGATTGTCAGTGTAGAAGTCTATTTTGGTTGGGACCTTGCGCCGAACCATTAAGTCACTAAGGAGAAAAAGATGAGCAAAGTTCGAGTCCTAGTTGGTACACGAAAAGGCGCGTTCATCCTGACAGCGGATGGCGCGCGCAAACGATGGAAAGTCAGCGGTCCGCATTTTGCGGGCTGGGAAATTTATCACGTAAAAGGTTCGCCAGTCGATCCGAACCGCATTTATGCCTCGCAAACCAGCGGTTGGTTCGGCCAAATCATTCAACGCTCAGATGATGGTGGAAAAACGTGGAACACCCCCGGGAGCAGTTTGGAGGAACTGAAGAGTCCCGACGGCATGCCAAAAGGCGAGAGCAACAAATTCGTTTACGACGGTGTTCCGGGCACACATCAATGGTATGACGGCACCCAGCATCCGTGGGAGTTCAAGCGTGTTTGGCATCTGGAACCGTCACTGCACGATCCCGAACATGTTTACGCGGGTGTGGAAGACGCGGCGTTGTTCGAATCGAAAGACGGCGGCAAATCGTGGAAAGAATTGTCTGGTCTCCGAAAACACGATACTGGCCCGAAATGGCAACCGGGCGCTGGCGGAATGTGTCTGCATACTATTCTCTTGGATCCAAAGGACCGACAACGAATGTACGTAGCGATCTCGGCTGCGGGCACGTTCCGCACCGATGACGGCGGAAAAACGTGGAGGCCGATCAATCACGGGCTGCACTCAGAATATATTCCCGATCCGGCTGCAGAGGTCGGCCACTGCGTACATCGCATCGCCATGCACGCATCGCGGCCCAACACATTATTCATGCAAAAACACTGGGACGTGATGCGCAGCGATGACGGTGGCGATTCATGGCGAGAGGTCAGTGGAAATCTGCCGAGCGACTTCGGTTTCCCGATCGACGTGCACGCGCATGAGCCGGAGACAATTTACGTGGTCCCGATCAAGAGCGATTCTGAGCATTATCCGCCTAACAGCAGGCTGCGTGTGTATCGTAGCCGGACCGGTGGAAACGAATGGGAAGCGCTCACCAAAGGCCTGCCGCAACGCAATTGTTACGTGAATGTCTTGCGTGATGCCATGTCTGTAGATTCACTCGAGCCGTGCGGCATTTATTTTGGAACAACCGGCGGACAGGTTTACGCATCGACCGACGCGGGTGATAGCTGGAAGCCAATCGTCCGCGATCTGCCGGCGGTGCTGTCAGTGGAGGTGCAAACGCTGCCGTGATTCGCGTTGTTCTGCCGCCGCATTTGCGCACATTGGCGCGCGTCGATGGCGAAGTTGAACTCGACGTTAATGCAACCGTGAGCCAGCGGTCCATACTCGACGAGCTCGAAGCTCGATATCCTATGCTGCGCGGGACGATGCGGGACCACGTCACCCAACAGCGCCGGCCGCTCGTGCGGTTTTTTGTCTGTGGAGAGGATTTATCGCACGAATCGCCTGATGCTCCATTACCGGAAGCCATTGCAAAGGGATCTGAGCCGTTTGTAATCATCGGTGCCATTGCGGGCGGGTAGGGGACGGCGCGCCGCGCCGTCCGGACGTCAGCGGAGCATCCCTGCCATTGTAAGATGCGTCGTCGCGCCGCTTTCGAACGGGCGCGAGCCATGGCGCTTAGTACAAAAACCGACCCGCGAATGTTACACAAATATCGGTTGAACAATTCTCAATCAAAAATATGGAAGAAGAATGAATACTACAGAAGAAGTGGCAACAAAACTGGTGGACTATTGTCGCAAAGGCGAATGGATGAAGGCAGTGGACGATCTCTATGCAAAAGACATCGTCAGCGTGGAGGCGCACGCGATGGAAAATATGCCGGCGGAAATGCGTGGACTCGATCAAGTGCGTGGAAAAACCGAGTGGTGGGAGAAAAATTTCGAAGTGCACAGCTCGAAAGTCGGCGGACCGTTTGTAGCCGGAGATACTTTCGTCGTGCAGTTCGATGTGGACGTGACCGAGAAGGCTTCCAAGAATCGAATGCAGATGTCCGAGGTGGGAATCTATAAGGTGAAAGACGGCAAAGTGGCGCACGAGCAATTTCTGCCCCTTGCTCAAAAGAAAGAGTAGTTAAAAGATCACGCGAAACTAGCGCTAAGGGCCCCGTTTGTGAAACGTCCACGGTGTGCAAGCGGGAAGCTTATGTAGACTAGGAGAGGGCTATCGCTTGATTGCATGGCCGAGACGGACTCGGTATGCTCGCGCCCATGTCTGGAAAGCCGAAACGACGGCACCAAGCGAAGAGCACTCGGTCTTTCGCAGATAACATACGCGGAGAATTCCCATTCCTCATTGGCTCGGGTACGGTGGCCATTTTTTGGGGCACCGGAAGTCGGCTGGTCGAAATCATCGCGCATCCGGTGGGGCTGATTCTTGTCTTCCTCTGGCTCTTTGGCGTTATTCTTTGGTCTGCCGTGTCCGTGGCCCGGCATGCTGACTGTCTTGCCATTAAGTTAGGCGAGCCTTACGGGACTTTAATCCTCACGCTTTCAGCTATCACCATTGAGGTAGTGATGATTTCTACGGCGATGTTGCATGGCGCAAATAATCCCACGCTGGGACGGGACGCAATCTTTGCTGTGGTCATGATTGCTCTCAACGGGTTCGTTGGCCTGTCCCTGCTAATCGGCGGATTACGCCATCGCGAGCAGTATTACAACCTGCAAGGCGTCAATTCCTATCTCAATGTCATCATGACGCTCGCGGTGCTCGGTTTGGTTCTACCAAACTTTACTACTACAACGAGAGGCCCAACATTTTCTACCGAACAGCAAATCTTTCTCATTGTAGTGACGCTATTTCTTTATGCGATTTTTCTCCTGATTCAGACGATGCGGCATCGCGGCTATTTCATGGAATCGGAGCAGGTAGGTATGGCTGCGAGTGCAGATCATCATTCACTGCGTGTCCAGTCAACTGCTTTTCATGCGTCGATGCTCCTCCTTTATCTGATCATCGTGATTCTGCTGGCGGAAAAGTTTGCCATTCCTTTGGACAACAGCATTGAGCAATTTGGCATGCCTCAGGAGTTTGGCGGCGCAATGATCGCTACCCTCGTGCTCACACCAGAGGGAATCGGCGCGATCCAAGCCACTTTACGCAATCAGTTGCAGCGTTCGATAAACATTCTGCTCGGCTCCGTGCTTGCGACCATTGGACTCACAATTCCCGCCGTGCTGATTATCGGCCTGGTCACGAAGCGATCTGTGACGCTCGGGGTGCAAGGCGGCAACCTCCCGCTGCTCCTGTTAACGCTGGCAGTGTGTGTAGTTACGTTTACGAGCAGAAAGACAAATATCTTGCAGGGATGCGTTCACTTGCTCCTCTTCGCTGTCTTTGTGTTGCTGATCTTTGCGCCTTAACTCTTCTCGTCATTGGACAAGTCGGCAGGTGGTCGCGTCCTCCCATCGGCCTCTGGCGGCACCACGTTACACGTGTCTTTGCATCACGATGGCATTTGGTCCTTCTTGGGCGACTTTGAATCCAAATCGCTCGTACAGACGTAACACCGGTTTGCCCGCAACGAGACTGACTGAAATTGTTGATTCATGAGGGTTCGCGCGGACCAATTGTGTCAGGAGGGCCGTGCCGATACCATGCCGCCGGTGTTCGGGTTTCACCGCAAAGGCGAGTTCCGGGGGTGCACCAGGTTTGTCGACCGGCTTACGCAACCAGACGGCGCCGACGACTGATCCGTCTTTCTTGTCGTGTGCCACGAAGCCGGTATCGCCCGTACGGCCCCATCCGTCGGCATAATGCGAGAACTCCGGTCGCTGTAGGATCTCGCGTGAAGGTTGATGATTACCAACGGAGGATAGGCCTTGATAAAGCATCTCCCGGAGGATTGGCTCGTCCTTGGCAAGAAGCGGTCGAATCTCGTATTCCATTGATCGGAGATCGGTGATTTGCCTGTATCGTCACCGATAATGAACGAAATACCAGTCGAAAGAGAATGTCGAATACCACAGTGCTTGTGCGATTGATTCGCCAAGCATTACGCGCTGCAATAATCGCGTGGTAATCTTATCGCAATTGGTAACCATTTAGGAATAGCAATGGATCGCGATTACGTTTTGGGTACGCACAACGAGGAATTAGCGAGGCTCGGACTGCAACATCGTGTGTGGCGTCCGGTAGTTTTGGATTGCTGGCAGAGAGCCGGTATCACGGTCGGCAAGCGCGTCCTCGACGTGGGCGCGGGTCCTGGATACGCGACTGTTGACCTTGCGGAAATCGTCGGGCCGACAGGCCAAGTCGTCGCGCTTGAGCGTTCCGAAAACTTCGTCCGCGCGATGGAACGAGCATGTCGTTCGCGATCGCTCGCGAATGTGAACATCCACCAACTGGATCTAATGACGGGCGAATTGCCCAAGGGAGATTACGATTTTTCGTGGTGCCGATGGGTCATGTCATTTGTGAATGATCCTGCCCTATTGATCAGAAAACTGGGCAATGTGATGCGCAGAGGCAGCGTGGCGGTTTTCCATGAATACGGCCATTATGAGACGTGGCATTTCTTCCCGCGTTTGCCGAATCAGGAACGGTTCCGCGAACATGTGATCGCAACATGGCGTGAGTCAGGCGGTGAGCCCGACGGAGCGGTGGCGCTGGCGACGTTGCTTCCCGCGAACGGCTTCGCAATTCGCTCGGCCAGGCCGCACCTGTTTTGTGTGCGTCCGACCGAATACATGTGGCAATGGCCAGCTACGTTTATTGAAACTTATCTTCCTCGTCTCGTTGAGATGGG
>JBKPGQ010000205.1:0-5561 GCA_046729455.1 Verrucomicrobiota bacterium | reverse complement strand
ATCTGTTTCCATGCTACTAACCCTGTCCGAACCGCTGACTGTGTGCCCGAGCTCGATCAAAAGGGCAGCGATACCGCTCATGCCGCTGCCTGCGACGCCAACAAGATGGATCCGGTGCTGCTCACGCGTGAGGAATATAGGAAGGTCAAACGGCAGAGTACGAATTCTCCCTACCACGGAGCCGGTCTGCGGCGGAGGCTGCGCGGTCACGCTGCAATCTTCAGAGACGGGCTTCATGAGTCGTATATCTCTCCATGGTCGTGACCACGCGACCGGCTGCGTCCTTCGGCGCAAGGCGCGAAGAATTCGTAGCCATCTGTTGAATCCGCTCTGGAGCCTCGATCAACTCCCGAATTTTGCGCGCGAGTAACTCGCCCGAGACCTCTGACTCCTTGAGAAGAATCGCCGCCTGAACCCGAGCATAGATCTCCGCGTTGCGGGTTTGATGATCATCGGTCGCATAGGGAAATGGAATCAGGATGCCGGGCAATGAAAAGGCAGCGAACTCCGCGAGACTGGCCGCACCAGCTCGCGCAACCACAAGATCGGCAGCGCTGTAAACTTCTTCCATTCGATGATGAAACGCAGCGATGTGGGCGGAAACATTTTCGCGACGATAATTATCGGCTACCAAACGCTCATCGCGCGTGCCGGAAAGGTGAATCACTTGCAGCGGAACGCTTCGCAAAAACGGCAGCGCTTTAATCATCGCCTGATTAATTCCGCTCGCACCCTGACTGCCTCCCATTACAAGCAGTGTGGGGACGTCTTCGCGGAGCCCGAGTTTTTGGCGGGCGATCTGTCGATCCAAACGAACCAGTTCGGTCCGAACTGGAGTACCTGTAACTTCAGTGTTGGTTTTTGGAAAAAACGGCGCGCATTCCTTGAACCCGAGCATCACCGTGCGCACCATTCGCGCTGTCAAACGGTTCGCTTTTCCAGGAATAGCGTTTGATTCGTGGATAAACGTCGGAATACCGCGAATCCGACCGGCCAACACTGGCGCAGTGGAAGTGAATCCACCCATGCCCAGAACGACTTGTGGCTTGAACGTCCGATAAATAGATCGGCAGAGAGCCAGGCTTTCGTAAAAACGGCGAAGGAAACCAAAAAACGCCGGAGAAAATGGCGACGGCAGTCCCACGGTCGGCAATTTTTCCACTCTGAAATTTTCACGACCGGAGAGCGCCAGAGCGTCAATGTCTTTCTCAGAAACTAACAGCATCACTTTGTGGCCGCGGTCGCGCAGCACTTCCGCCACGGCGATGCCGGGAAAAAGATGTCCGCCAGTTCCTCCGCATGCGATCACTGCATTCATAAGATCTGATTCTTCACCTCCGACTCATACGCCTTATACAATCTATTAAATTCATCGGCGCTAAATACGTGGCGTGGCCCGGACCCGCATGGCGACAGGTTTCTTGTGCGGCGGCTCAAGAATGCCCTGCCGATATATGCTCAGTAATAAACCGATTCCGAACATGCACGCGACCAGGTTCGAACCACCATAACTAATGAACGGCAGTGGCAGTCCTTTGTTCGGCAGGAGCGACGTCGTCACACCGATGTTGACTGCGGCCTGCAGAGCCATCAGCGAAACGATGCCGCAGCCGAGGAGCAAGCCGAACCGATCCTTGGCGTGCAGCGCGATCAGAATGCCGCAAACAATGATGATCACGAACAAAAAGATCACGAGCAGACTGAACCGCAGACCAAGCTCTTCGCCAATAATTGGAAAAATGAAATCAGTGTGCGCGTACGGCAAATAAAGCATTTTCTGGCGACCGTTACCCAGGCCGAGTCCTTCCATTCCGCCGCTGCCCCAGGCGATCAGTGCCTGCATCTGCTGCAACCCAGCGTCTTCCTTGTAGTTTTGCGGATGAAGAAAGGCGGAGAGCCGCCCCATTCGCTCGGAGATTCGGCTGGCAACGATCAGAAGCCCACCAAGGCCGGCGAACGATATCATACCGAGCCATAATGGATTGGTGCCGGCAACGAACATGACCACAAACGCAGTGGTTCCCAACAGGGCCGTCGTTCCTAGATCGACTTCGCCAAGAATAAGTGCCGCCGGGACGCCAATGATTGCAAGCGGAAGAATAAGTCCAAAGAGGACATTGCTCCCTGAGTCTTCGCGTCGCGCAAACCAGGCAGCGAGGAAGACGATCGCTGCCAGCTTCGCCAGTTCCGAGGGCTGAAAAGTTACCGGGCCAAGGGCGATCCAACGGCGCGATCCGTTAAGACGCATCCCGATGTGCGGAAAATAACAAAGCGTCAATGCGACGAGCGCCAACGCAAACCAGAGCCACCAGGTACGCTGCCAAAAGTGATAATCAACTAGCGCGGCAAGGATGCAGACCGCAAGGCCAATTCCGAACCAAATCGCCTGACGTCTGATGAAAAAATAGACGTCTCCATGACTGTCGCGCGCAAACGCGCTCGTGCTGAAGAGCATGACAATCCCGATAACGAGAAGTCCCAGCACAGCGAGAAAAAGGATATAGGCGCTCTTACGATGCATAATCAGGTAGAGCGCACTTGTTGCTTTGCGCGGCGCACTTCATTTTTCCTGGGGTTCGCTGCTTTTTCGTTCGTCGTTTTTGGCTTTGTTGTCTTGGGGATTAACAGCTTGTGGCCAATCCGTAATTTGCGCGGATCCTCGATATGGTTGAGCGCGATCAGATCGTCGTAGGGGACCTTTAGTTTTTTTGCGATCGTCACCAGATTATCGCCCTTCTTCACGACGTAAGTTTTTCCAGAAGCCACAGGCTTGCCCGCAACAGCCTTTGCAACGGAGAGCGCGTTCGCGTGGTCGTCTTTTGAAGACAATTTCGAAGGCGAATGTGAAGGTTTTAGATCCTCGCGGGGCGCGTTCTCTTTTTGCGCCACTGCCGTTTCGGGTCTCGCTCCATCAGTGTGAATTGCTGCGCTCGCCGTCGCGGACGGTTTAGGTTCCGTGTTTGCCGAGGAGGCCGGAACAAACGAACTCTCCCGCGTTTTGATCGCGTTGAACGCGATAATTCCCGACACGGCGACTACGTGTAGAAGCAAGACAATCAGCAGCGCTCGCGACAATTTCATGTTCGGTTCCGGCATTTCTTCAAAATCCATTCCGGCGGACGTCGCCGACGAGCGGCGCGCAGTCGCAGCCCAGAGTTTTCTATGTCTGAAGAAGCGCGGAATTTTCATCATCAGCTTTTAGGCAACGCGCGGACGAGCGAGCGAAATTGATCACCTCGATCGGCGTAGCTTTTGAACATGTCGAACGATGATGTGCCTGGAGAAAAAAGAACCATTTCCCCAGGTTTTGCGCTCGCATGTGCGCGCTCGACCGCGTCGGCAAGCGAGCTTGCGATCTCGGATTCAACTGCGCCAGCCCAGGAGCGCCTGATGCTCTCGGCCATTTCGCCGATCAAAATCGTGGATCTGACCTTCTCCTTTACGAGAGATCGAAGCGGATCAAAGCTAAAACCCTTGTCCTTACCGCCGGCGATCAGGATCACCGGCTTGGTTTGGGCGCGCAAGGCCTTGTCCATTGCGTCGAGGTTGGTCGCCTTGGAATCGTTCACATAGGTGACGCCGTTGACTTCACGTACAAATTCGCAGCGATGCGGACGCGGCTCGTAATCACAGAGCGACGGCACCATCTCCCCGAACGACAAGCCGCGCGCCATGCCGACAGCAAGGGTCGCCATCAAATTCTCGATGTTATGCAAGCCACGCAGCTTAGTATGCGCCAATCGCAAAACTGGTTCGTCGCGGTAAAGAATCGCTCCTTCCGAGAGTCGGAAGTCTCCGTCATTGGCGTATGCGCTGAACGTTATCGTGCGCGGAGGGATATTCGGTATTTTTTCGATGGCATTCACGACTGCCACATCGGTATCGGTTTGATTTTCAAAAATGCGCAGCTTCGCTGCACGATATTCCGCCACCGAGCGATAACGATCGAGATGGTCCGGAGCGAAGTTAAGCCAGAGACTGATGGATGGATGAAAGCTGCGAATCGTTTCCAATTGGAACGAACTGACCTCCACCGTGAGCACGTCGTATGGCTGCTTCTCGCGTGCCACTTCGGACAGCGGCTTTCCAATATTTCCGCAGGCAATCGTTCGCTGGCCGCAGGCATTCAACATCTGAGCAAGCAGTTCGGTCGTCGTCGTTTTGCCATTCGTGCCAGTGATAGCGATGACCGGAATTTTTTCGCAAAAGCGCCAACCAAGTTCGAGCTCACCGATGATCTCGATTCCGCGCGATGATAAATTGCGCACCAATCGAGAAGCCGGATCGATGCCCGGACTTAAGACCGCCATTTGATAAGCAGACGAGTCTTCGTCCGCCGCCGCTCCGCAGATCACGCGGACATCCTGCGCTCGCAGATTGTCGATGGTCGATTTAAGTAAATTCTTCTCTTCGGCGCTATCGAGCACTGTGACCTGCGCACCCTCCGATCTGAGCAATAGCGCCGCAGCGCTTCCACTCAATCCCGCACCAAGAACGGCAATATTCTGATTCTTGTAGCGCATGTTTTATCTCAATTTCAGTGTCGCAAGACCAAGCAACGCAAAGATGATCGAGAGAATCCAAAACCGAACGATGACCGTGTTTTCCTTCCAGCCCGTCAATTCGAAGTGGTGATGAAGCGGAGACATGACGAAAATTCGTTTGCCCGTGAGTTTGAAACTCATCACCTGCAGAATCACCGAGACGGCTTCGATTACGAAAACGCCGCCCACGACAATCAAGAGCAGCTCCTGTTTGCAACAGATGGCGACGACGCCAATCATGCCGCCGATAGAAAGCGACCCAGTGTCGCCCATGAAAACTTTCGCCGGAAAACAATTGAACCAGAGGAAGCCCAGACCCGCGCCGATCAGTGCGGAGCAGACGACGGTCAGTTCGCCGGCAAATGGATAAAACGGGACCTGTAAATATTCGGCGATTCGAAAATTTCCAGCCGCGTACGAAAGCAAAGCATAAGCAAACGCCACGGTGATGGTGCAACCGATCGCCAGCCCATCGAGCCCGTCGGTGAGATTGACGGCATTCGAGGAACCAACAATCACGAGGAGAAAAAATACGAAGGTGAACCAACCCATGTTCGCAATCGCTGGCGCCTTAACGAACGGCACGTAGAGAGCGCGCGCCTGCACTTCCAGCAGCGGACTGGTGAGAAAAACAGCTGTGACAATTAATGCGAGGGCAATCTGAAAAACCAGTTTGATCCGGCCGCTGATGCCGTCGGACTTCTTCTTCGTGACCTTGAGGTAATCATCAGCGAAACCGAGAGCACCGAGATAAATCATGCAAAACAGAACCAGCCAAACGAAACGGTTATCGAGGCGCGCCCAGATAAGGCTGGACACAAAGACGGAGCCGATAACCAGCACGCCACCCATGGTGGGTGTTCCCTGTTTACCACCGTGTAATTCAGCCAGGCGGTGAACTTCCGCCGCTCCGCGAATCGGTTGCCCCAATTTTAGCGCAATCAGTCTTCGAATGATGAAGTTTCCATAGATCAACGTGAGCAGGAACGCCGTAACGGCCGCGGCAATGGCTCGGAA
>JBKPGQ010000204.1:0-5887 GCA_046729455.1 Verrucomicrobiota bacterium | reverse complement strand
ACACAGGAGCAGTTCAGCATCGAGGGGCGAGGCCTTGTGCGCGAAGCGACGCTGGAAGGCTACCGAGCAAACAGTGAGTTTGCGAAAAAAATTCCGGGCGAAGAAGAACTGCCGCATCCACCGCCGAGCATCTACACGCATCCGCCGCTGAAGGCGCCGCAGCAATGGGGAATGAGTATCGATTTAAACGTGTGCACCGGGTGTAGTGCGTGTGTGATCGCCTGCCAGGCCGAGAACAATGTTCCCGTCGTTGGGAAGCTACAGGTGTCGCACGGTCGAATCATGCACTGGCTCCGGATCGATCGCTATTACGCCAGCCGCAAACCGTACAACCAGGACCGCGGCGAATATCCGGAGAATCCCGAGATCGTGCATCAGCCGATGCCGTGCCAGCATTGCGAGAACGCGCCGTGCGAAACGGTGTGCCCGGTCAACGCGACCATTCACAGCGAGGACGGTCTCAACGTCATGGCTTACAATCGCTGCGTCGGCATTCGATTTTGCTCGAATAACTGTCCGTACAAGGTGCGCCGATTCAATTTCTTCGATTACAACCAGCGGCCGGTTGGCAAACGGAAGATCGCTGGCGCATTAAACGTCTACGAAGAATATTTCGCACCGCTAACAACTAAGGGCGCGCCGGACACGATCAAGATGCAGAAGAACCCGAACGTGACCGTTCGCATGCGCGGCGTGATGGAGAAATGCACCTTCTGCGTGCAACGCATTGAAGAAGCAAAGATCACGGCGCTCGCGCGCGCCGGCGCTTCGCCCGAGACGCGGATCCCGCGCGATTCTTTCACTACGGCCTGCGCGCAGGCGTGTCCCACGGAAGCAATTGTCTTTGGCGATATCAAGGACCCGGAAAGCCGTGTGTCAAAAATGAAACAGCAGGACCGCGATTACCGAATCCTCGAATATTTGAACGTCGTCCCACGAGTCAGTTATCTCGCGCGCATTCGCAATCCAAACCCCAAGATGCCTGACGCGGAAAACATTGGGGTCGCAAGTTTTGAGGAGAAACCAGCATGAGTAAACGCAGAACGATAAGCTTGTTCGAAGCAGCGTGTCATCCTGAGCGGAGCGAAGGATCTCACATAAGCTGCGCGAAGCACACAAATGTTCCTCGTGTGATCAATGACCGAACGGGAGGTCCCTCGCCGTCTGCGCGACTCGGGATGACCGCGTAGTAAAACTATGGACGCAGCACCAACAGCACCGGAGATGACGAAAGAAGCGGAACAGCCGTTGATGCGCGTACCGCTTGTTCTGCACCGGCGCAACTTCAGCTGGCTGACGGAACGGATCTCCGGCGTGGTAGAACAACCCGCGCCCCGCTGGTGGTGGGTAGCGTTCACGATAACTTCGAGCGCCGCGACGTTCGGAGTTTTTTGCATTGGATACCTGATTGCCACCGGCGTTGGCGTATGGGGAAACCAGATCCCGGTTGGCTGGGCGTGGGACATTACCAATTTCGTTTTTTGGATCGGTATCGGACACGCCGGAACACTCATCTCCGCCATTCTGTTTTTGCTCCGGCAAAAATGGCGTACCTCCATCAATCGCTCCGCGGAGGCGATGACGCTTTTTGCAGTTATCTGCGCGGCGATTTTCCCAGGTGTGCACGTGGGGCGTGTGTGGATGGCGTGGTATTTGGCGCCATTCCCTAACAACTGGGCGATCTGGCAAAATTTCCGCAGCGCGCTGATGTGGGATGTGTTTGCAGTTTCGACCTATTTTACCGTGTCGGTTTTATTTTGGTACACGGGTCTGATTCCGGATTTGGCGACGTTGCGGGATCGAGCCACCTCGAAGATTAGGAAGTTTCTTTTCGGAATTTTCGCCTGCGGCTGGCGCGGTTCCAATCGAAACTGGCGCCATTACGAAATGGCATATCTCCTTTTGGCCGGTCTTTCCACGCCGCTGGTTCTTTCGGTGCACAGCGTGATATCGTTCGACTTCGCCACGACGGTTTTGCCGACATGGCACACGACCATTTTCCCGCCCTACTTCGTTGCAGGCGCGATCTTTGGCGGTTTTGCCATGGTGCTGACCCTGCTGCTGCCGTGCCGGGCGATGTTCAAGCTGCACGATGTCATCACGCCGCAGCACATCGACAAGATGGCCAAGATCATTTTGTTGACTGGGTCGTTCGTCGGTTACGCCTACATGATGGAATTTTTCATCGCTTGGTATAGCGGCAATTCCTACGAGCGGTTTGCGTTTTGGAACCGCGTCTTTGGACCTTACTGGTGGTACTGGTGGGTAGGCATGCTCTTTTGCAACGTGCTTTCACCGCAATTGTTTTGGTTCCGGTGGTGCCGTCACAACGTGTTAGTCGTGTTTTTCGTTGCCATGTGCGTGAATGCCGGCATGTGGTTTGAGCGCTTCATCATCATCGCCGGCGGATTGGCCCGCGACTTCCTGCCTTCGGCATGGAAAGTCTTTCATCCGACCTGGGTGGACATCTGGACCTACATCGGCACGCTGGGGATTTTCACTTCGCTGTTTCTCCTCTTCGTTCGTTTTCTGCCGATGATTGCCATGTCAGAAATAAAAACAGCAGTGCCGGAGGCGGACCCGCATTACGGCATCCCGCTTGGGAGTCAGTCGGTATCTCCCGATGGAAAGGAGCGCACACGATGATGAGGACTCCTGCTGGGCACAAGGTGTACGCCATGGCTGCCGAATATCCCAGCGCTGCCGCGCTTTACGACGCAGCCAAGCATGTCCGCGACGCGGGTTTCAAACACTGGGACGTCTATTCCCCGTTTCCCATCCACGGAATGGACGAAGCGATGGGGTTGGGAAAATCCTGGTTGAGCGGATGGGTTTTGTTCGGTGGTGTCACCGGTTTGCTTACTGCTGCTGTCGTCGAATTTGGGCCGTCATCGATTCTTTATCAGCTCAATGTGCACGGTAAGCCTTGGAACTTTTGGACGGTTCCCGCTTTCTTCCCGATCATGTTTGAACTAACGGTCCTGTTCGGGGCGTTCGCTGCATTTTTCTCAATGCTTGGCATGAACGGATTGCCCCGCTGGTACCACCCAATGTTCAATTGGGAACGGTTTATCCGCGTGAGCAACGACGGATTTTTCCTCGCGATCGAATCGCGCGATCCACGGTTCACCGAAAACGGTGTGCGCGAATTATTGGAAAGAACCGGCGGCGAACACATCACCATTGTGCACGAGGATTGAATATGTTGCGCGGCTTTCTGGTGATTTTTGTTTTGTGCGGGATCGCGATCGTCGCGGTCTTTGGATTTCGTGGGCAGAAGAGCACCGCCCCGCCGACCGAGGTTTTCCCCGATATGGTGCGCCAGATGAAGGTTCGTGCACAAGCACCGCTCGGTCTTTTTGCAGACGGGCGCGGACCACGTCTGCCGGTTGCAGGTACGGTGCCGATTGGCTATGAGATGCCAAAGTGGGGGTCAGCCCAGCAACCAGGGGCAGAGGTGGGTCCCTGGTCTCATCCGCGACCTGATTTTGGTGCCGGCACCGATTACTACAACACTGGGAAAATGGGCGATCGCTGGGGAACAGGCATTCCAGTTCCGGTCACGCCCGAGTTGATGGCGCGCGGGCAACAGCGATTCAACATCACTTGCGCGATGTGTCACGGCGCTACCGCAGCCGGTAACGGGATCACAAAGCAGTACGGCCTGGCGACTATCGTTACGCTTCAGGACGAACGAATCCGCAAGATGTCCGATGGCGAGATTTTCAACACGATTACGAATGGCAAAAACACGATGATGGCCTACGGGCCAAACATCATTGTAGCCGATCGCTGGGCGATCATCGCATACCTGCGCGCGTTACAGCGCAGCCAAAATGCAACGACAGCCGATGTTCCTCAGGACCGGCGCGCGGAACTGGAGAAACAATGAGCGAGCGTTCCCACACTGCCCCAACACCCGAAGGCGAATTTTTCGAGAGCAGCCGCTTTTCAGGTCTCTCGTCGCTCCTCGGATTGATTGCCATTGTGGCATTGGCGCTTTGCGTCGTTGGCGCATTTCTGGATCCGCATCAATTCAGTTATTCGTGGCTGTTTGCGTTCGCATTTTTCTTCACGCTTTGCGCAGGCTGCTTTTTCTGGACGATTGTGCACCATGCCACCGATGCCGACTGGTCGGTAGTGGTGCGGCGCCAGCTGGAAAACATTGCGGTGTTACTGGTGGCGCTGGCGATTCTTTTTGTGCCGATCCTCCTTCTTCGACGCCATCTGTACTCCTGGATGGATATCCGGCCCGGTGTCGAACATGCGCTTGATGCGAAGCGCGCCTATCTCAATTGGTCTTTCTTTCTGGTCCGCGCCGTTGTGTTTCTCGGCTTTTTTCTTTGCGCAGCGCTCGTTTTGCGCCGCTTATCGGTGAAACAGGACAAGGATGGAAATCCACGGTTTACCATCCTGATGCGTAAACTGGCGTTTATCAGCCTGCCGATGTTTGCGCTCTGTCTCACCTTTGGCGCATTCGATTGGCTCATGAGCCTCAACTACCGCTGGTTTTCCACGATGTTTGGCGTGTACATCTTTGCCGGCGCAGCCGGCAGCTCGATGTCGCTGCTAGTCTTGGTGATCACAGCCTTGCGCCAGGCCGGCTATCTGAAGGACATAGTCACGCTTGAGCATTATCATATCATGGGAAAATGGATGCTGGCCTTCTGCATCTTTTGGGCCTACATCGGTTTCGGCCAGTACATGCTCATCTGGTACGGGAACATTCCGGAGGAGACACAATTTTTCATCACTCGAAACACCGAATCGTGGTGGGCGCTGAGCATGCTGCTGGTGGTAGGCCGCTTCTTTGGGCCTTTCGCGATTTTGCTTTTGCGTTCGATTAAGAAGGAACCGCGCCATCTTTGTCTGGTCGCGGGATGGATTTTGTGCATGCAACTGCTCGACATGTACATCATCGTCTTGCCCGCGTTACACGGCACCGGCGTGCACGTCAGCATCTGGGATTTGCTTTCCCTCATTGCCATCGGCACAACGCTCGGTTTCGTTTATCTGCGAATTGTGCCTCGGACTTCTCTCTTTCCAGTCCGCGATCCGCGCCTGATTGAATCTTTGAACTTGGTGAACTGATATGGCTGGTACCGAATCACTTCGTCAAGTTGTCCATGCGCGTGCTTCATGGTCCGTGTGGTTCGGAATCGTGCTTCTCTTTGCCCTTTTTGGTGTGATCGTGCTCGCGATCATTGGGCCGACGCCACGTGGAAGCGATTACGAAGAAACCCGGGCGAAAAAGCGCGTGGAGAATTTGAAGACGTTACGCCAGGAAGCCGACAAGGCTTTGACGACTTATGGTTGGATCGACAAAAACAAAGGCGCCGCTCGCATCCCTATCGGGCGCGCAATGGAATTGACAGTTGCCAACCTGGCCAAGCAAAAGCCGGCGCCCGCAGGCCCGATCGCTACGCCCGCCTCTGCCGAGGCTACGGCGGGCAAGCCGCAGGCAACCGCAGGCGCTGGCACGAGCGCTGCTCCCGCCTCTCCAGCACCGGCCGACTCGCCAAAATCGGGCGCTGCGTCGCCTGCTGCATCGCCGTCCGTACAAGCTCCAGCTTCGCCTTCACCAGCGGCTCAGTCATCGCCACCGGGCCCGGCTTCACCCAGTCCCACGAAAAGTCCATGACCGTTCTCAACATTTCGATGCTTCAACGTTGCCGCGCTCAATGAATCCTGCCGGAATCCCACTTAAAGAACCGTCCGTTTCCGCTGCTGCAGGCGATACAGAGCAGCTAGAGCGCGCACTGATCGACGCCTCAACGCGCGTGCCAGTGCTGATGTTTTACACTTCGGCGGTCGCGTGGTTGATCCTTGGCACGCTGCTTGCCGGTTTCGTTTCATTCAAACTGCACACGCCGGATTTGCTTTCTGA
>JBKPGQ010000203.1:0-1241 GCA_046729455.1 Verrucomicrobiota bacterium | reverse complement strand
ACCTGCGACGGATACTCGACGAAGTCACGCGGCACGCTTGTTCCGCTGAAGCGTGGATATTTTACGTTCGAAAACATTCCGTGCAGCGCGTGGCCGAACTCATGGAAAGCAGTGCGCACCTCATCGTGCGTCAGCAACGTTGGTTCGCCGGGCGGCGGCTTCGGAATATTGAGATGATTGGCAACGACCGGCCTGGTCGCGAACAGATCGCTTTGCTGCACGTACGCGTTCATCCACGCGCCGCCGCGTTTCGATGGGCGCGCGTAATAGTCGCCGAGGAACAACGCCAGTGGTTTGCCGTCGCGATCGTAAACTTCGAATACGCGCACGTCCGGCAGATAGACGGGAATGTCATGACGCTCCTTGAAGGTGAGGCCGTAAAGTTTTCCGGCGGCGAAAAACACACCGTCGAGGATGACGTGATTCAGCTCGTAGTATGGGCGCAGCTCCGATTCGTCGAAAGCGTAACGCGCCTTGCGAACTTTCTCCGAATAAAAGGGCCAATCCCATGACGCAATCTGGAAGCCGCCTTTTTCCTGGTCGACAATCTTCTGCATGTCCGTCGCTTCGCGTTTTGCGTTTGCCACGGCGGGCGGCGCAAGATCGCTCAGGAGTTTGTTCACAGTAGGAACATCGTGAGCAGTTTGGTCTTCGAGCTGATACGCAGCCCAATTCGCATAGCCGAGCAACTTCGCTTTTTCCGCTCGCAACTGCGCTGTTCGCATCACGATTTTGCGCGTGTCGAACTCGCCACCGTGGCTATTGCGCTCGAGAGAGGTTTGCATGATGCGCTCGCGCAGTTGCCGGTTTTGCAACGAGCCAAGCAGGGGCTGTCCGGTCGTGTTCTGCATTTGAATGACGAATTTGCCTTCCTTGCGCTCCGCTTTCGCCGCCGCGGTAACGCCTGCCATCTGATTATCGGAAAGACCGCGCAGGTCTTCCTTGCGATCGACAACCACCGAGGATGCGTTCTTTTCCTTCAAAACATTTTGTTCGAATTGGGTCTGCAAAGTTGCGAGTTCGGCGTTGATTTTCTTGAGCTTTTCCTTGTCCGCATCGGAAAGCTTTGCGCCCGCCCGCACGAAATCCTTGTAATAACGCTCGAGGAGATAAGCCGATTCCGGATCGAGTCCGAGTCCGCCACCGGACGGATTCGCTGCGGCGAAGTCGTTGCGATTATCGTAAAGCTTCTGGACCCGCGCGAACAACTTCGGATTCAAAAAAATCTCGTCGCGATGCGC
>JBKPGQ010000202.1:0-8032 GCA_046729455.1 Verrucomicrobiota bacterium | reverse complement strand
TGCACCGCGGCGGCTGATCGAGATGGCCAAAGAGGTGACGCACTGAGTAATGATGCGTCAGCATGATCGAGTAAGGCCCGTCGTCCATTGTGATATCGGCATTCAAAAGAGCGCTCATGTGGTATCGTGTGCGGGAGAAAGTCCCGAGGCGGCCACATAGTGGGTCTCAAGCCAGACCCTAAACTACGGCAGTAGGCAAGGGCCTCTGCAATGACGAGGACAACCACCGACTTAGCCGAGTGGCTGGGTAGACACGGTCTAGACCAGTACGCCCAAACCTTCGCAGAAAACAATATCGAATTCTCCGTCCTTCCGGATTTGACGGAAAATGATCTCAAAAAACTTGGAGTTTCTTTAGGTCACCGCAAGAAGCTGCTTAGGGAAATTGAAGCATTTACGGCAGCGCGCCAGCCCACCGGCACAACAAGCGCGGTTTCGAACGTTACTGTGGCGTCACCCCCTCTTGTGCAACCTCGCGAAGCTGAATTCCGTCAGATCACGGTGATGTTCTGTGACCTGGTGGGATCTACGCAGCTCTCGGAGAAGTTAGACCCTGAGGATCTCCAAAAACTCCTTGACGCGTATCGGGGGGAGTGCAGCACGGCGATTAGGCGCTATGGAGGAGAGGTCGCCCGCTATTTCGGCGATGGCGTGATGGCATTTTTCGGTTGGCCCCGTGCACACGAGGATGACGCCGTTCGTGCTATTCACGCCGCCCTGGAGATTGTCTCCGGAGTTACGAAGATTCCAGGGCCAGTTACCCTGACCTGTCGAGTGGGTGTTTGCTCGGGCCGGGTTGTTGTCGGTGAAATTGGAGAGAGTGGTACGTGGTCGATGGACGCGGTGGGAGAGACGCCGAATATTGCCGCGCGTCTACAGACCCTTGCCGCTGCCAACACGGTACTCATCTCGGAATCGACGAGGCGTCTCGTACCGGCAGCTTTTGATTTTCAGGACCTCGGCCTCCAGGAACTCAAAGGTGTAACTGAACCTCTTCACGTGTACCGCGTGCTTTCGGCAAAGAATATCGCTAGCCGCTTCGAGGCTGCGCATGCGGGCTCTCTTACTCCGCTCATTGGACGCTCAACCGAACTAAGCTTGTTGCTCGATAGGTGGCAGAAAGTCAAAGAGGGTGACGGCCAAGTCATATTCCTTTCGGGTATTCCCGGAGTCGGAAAATCAAGGCTCCTCCACGAATTGAAATCGCATATTCAGCAGGAACCACACGTCTTGCTGCACCATCAGTGCTCGCCTTATCACAGTCAAAGCGCATTCTTTCCGGTGATCGAGCAGATCGAACAAGCGGCCCAACTAACAGCTCGCGAGGCCGACGCAGACAAGATTGCCAAGCTTAAGGCTTACCTTCCGCGCTCAACTGATAGTTCCATAGAGCCGGTCCTGCTGATTGCCAAACTGTTATCAATCCGTGCGGAAAATCACCTCGAATTATCTGGGCTTACGCCGCAGCAAATAAAGAACCGGACGATAAGCGCGCTTGTCAACATGCTCTTGGCGTTTTCTGTCCAACGCCCCACGCTCTGCATCTTCGAGGATGCGCACTGGCTAGATCCATCGACGCTTGAGTTGCTTGAACTAATTATCAGCCGGATCAACCACGCCCGCGTGCTGCTTATTGTGTCGTGCCGGCCCGAGTTCCGCCCCGCGTGGATCACCCATGCGAACACCACCATGCACTCGCTCACTCGATTGTCGCAGACCGAAGTGAAGGCGATGATCCGAGATCTCTTGAGGGGCGGGAGCATGCCCCAACCGCTGCTCGACCAGATTATCGAAAAGGCCGATGGCGTCCCGCTATTCATAGAGGAACTGACAAACAGTATGTTGAGTGCGCCTTTACGAACTCGAGGCACTTTCGAGCGCACAGCACAACCAGGATCGCTCAGGGTTCCGGAGACGCTGAGTGACGCATTGATGGAGCGGCTCGACCGCGTTGCGCCGAGTCGCAGACTTGCACAGATCGCGGCTGTGATTGGGCGCGAGTTCTCCTATGATCTCTTGTCGGCTGCATCGCAAATTGACGAAGACGATATGCAGTCGGCCCTCTCGCTACTCGAACAGGCTGACATCATCTATCGAGTCGGCATTTCGCCTTTCGTCCGTTTCGCCTTCAAACATGTGTTGTTGCGTGATGCAATCTACGACACTTTGCTTAAGAGTAAGAGGCAGCAGATCCATGCGGACATCGCGGCGATCTTAGAGCATGACTTTCCGGAGCTCGCCGAAAATCAACCCGAAGTCCTGGCCTATCACTATCAAGAAGCAGGCAATCACCAACTGGCCATTCGTTACTGGTTAGAGTCTGGGCAACGCGCGCTCGCGCATTCCGCCAACGTCGAAGCGATTGCTAATTTTCGAAAGGCCCTTCAGCTTCTGAACGCTTTGCCGGAAACGCCTGAGCAGACCAAACAAGAGGTCGACATTCAATTGGCGTTGGGAATACCGCTTATCGCTGTTCAAGGGTATGCCTCCGTGGAAACCCGCGAAGCGTTTTCGCGGGCTCGTATCTTATGCCTGCGACTCGGCGACATCCCCGAATATTTCCAAGCCCTGTTTGGGTTATGGGGGCACTCCTGGATGGGTGGAAAGAATGATGACGCGCTCCGCATGGCCGATGAGTTTCTGTCACGGTCACGAGCGTTGTCCGACCCCGTGCTGCTAATGGTGGCTCATAGAGTGATGGGCAGCACGTTATTGACAATCGGGGACTTCCAATCGTCAGCGAACCATTTCGAGGAGACAATCAGGCTTTCGATTAGCAAAGGAAAACGGCCGCTATACAACCTTTACGTGGTGGAGCCCCAAGCGGCTTCACTGCTGCTCCTATCTTGGGACTTGTGGTTCTTAGGCTATCCGGATCAATCCCTTTCGCGCGTTTCGGAAGCGCTTGCCTTGGCTCAAGATCTTGGCCACCCATACACCGTAGCGTTCGGTCATTACATGACTTCTGTCGTGCACCTCCTGCGCGGGGATGCTGCTCGCGCCTTCGAAAGCGCCAAAAAAAGCTTCGAGATGTCACAAGAACAGCGGTTTTCGCTGTACGTGATTTTGTCGAGAATTTCGCGAGGCCGAGCGGTCGGCGACCTGGGCCGACTTGGAGAGGCCCGGGCCGAAATAGCACTTGGAATCGACGAAGCGCGACGTAATGGCGTCGGCTTCATGCTTCCAATGATGGATAGCTGGCTGGCGGACATGCACGCCAAGGCTGGCGAAAATGAATGCGCGCTATCGATTGTTGAGGGGGCCCTGGCCAATATTGGTGACGTGACAGGCAGATCATGGGAATCGGAATTGCATCGGCAAAGAGCGCAAATTCTTGTAGCACTCAACCCATCGAAGGTTAGAGAAGCTGAGTCTCATCTTAAGAAGTCTATTGAAGTGGCGCGTGGTCAAAGCGCCAAGTCCTTGGAATTACGCGCCGCCATAAGCCTTGCAGAACTCTGGCGGACGCAAGGAAGGCCTGATGAGGCGCGCGCGCTGCTAGAACCAATCTGCCGGTGGTTTGACGAAGGAGCCGAAACGGCTGACCTCAGGCGGGCGCGCGACGCTCAAAGCGCCCTGCACTGATCCTCACCCCTCGCAGCGTCGATTGGTTAGTTCGAATGCGCCGCGAGCGGCCACGCTGCCGCCGCGCCGCCGAGCAGCGTGATGAACTGGCGGCGCCCGATGTGGATTGCCATGTGACCCTCCCGTCGGGGGTCATGCCCATTGCAATGGAGGCACGTTACCACGCTTTGATCGCGTGGTCTGTGGCTTCTTCGGGATTGCGACCTGCAAGTCGAGCCGCGGCGACGAGCCGGAGCGCGGTTTATTTCAGACCCGCATTCTCAAGGATCGCGCCGAGCGTGGCGCGTCCGCTGTCTGTGAGCGTGTACGACCCGCTCTCGCGATTGTGTGCGATGAATCCCCGGATGGCCATGGATTGCATCGCATGGGCGAGAATGCCGACCGCGGCGTGGTCAATGCCGGTCGCGGTACAGAACAAAATCACTCGGTCCTGTGCGCTGAGTTCGGTGGTTGGCTTTGCCATGGCCTACGCCAGCTTTTCGCGAATGCCGCCATCGCGGGCGCGTCGGCTCGTAGCCGCGCGTGCGGCGTGCCCGCTATGCGGCGGGGGGGCGGCGGCGGCTTCGGTGGCCTCGGCGGCAGCATGAGGACAAACCCATTCCCGGTTATGGCCGCCCCAGCGTCGGCGGCGTCAGACCTGACCATCCTACACCGACGGGGCCCTCCGATATCGCAGTGACTTCATGCAGTCGACTACGCGGCCCGTCAGAAGAATTGTTTAGTGACGACGCAGGCTGATGTTATGCTGGATTTCCTGCACTACTAAATCTGCCAGATCACGCAAGCAGGCGACATCGGAAACTTCCTGCGGGCGCGGGCGAGTGTCGATCACACACAAGGTGCCAATGCAGGCTCCATCATGGAGAATGAGCGGACAGCCAGCATAAAACCTAATTCGGGGTTCATTGATAACGAGAGGATTGTCGGCAAATCGTTTGTCCTGGAATGTGTCGGGAACAATCATTGGTTCGCGATTATAAACCACGTGAGCACAAAATGCGGCGTCGCGCGATGTCTCTTTCACATTTAGGCCGTAGCACGATTTGAACCACTGACGGTTTTCGTCGACCAAACTGACAAGTGCAATTGGTGCATCGAAGAGTGCGGAGGCGAGACGCGTGATTCGATCAAACCTCTCTTCCGGACCGGTGTCGAGGATTCTCAACGCGCGAAGCGACGCTAAGCGCTGTTGTTCGTCCTTAGGAATCGCCCCCCTCATCCACTGACACGCTACTCGCAACGCCCACGCGCGTATCTTGGTTCGTGCGTAGGCGTCGGTAAAGGGCTTGATCAGCCAGTCCGTGACGCCCGCCGCGGCGCCAGAATCCGGATCTTCCTGTGCAGCGACCATAACCACGGGCAGTTGATAATCGCGATCGTTCTCTTGCTGACGGATCGCGTGGCACATTTCCATGCCGTTGATACGAGGCGGGTCGTGCTCGAATATCACCAGCGACGGGCGGTCCTTCGCAATCAGCGTTCGCGCCTCATCCATGTCCGAGAAAAATTTGGCGCAAATGCCCTCGGCTCGAACGGCCTCGGAAAGGGCTGCTGCCATCTTTGCGTCACCGATGCCGAGAAGCACGGACCAGTTGGCCAGGGCGGGCTCGATGGGCATCTCGGCCTGAAACTCTCCGGCGCGACGTGCGGGACCTTTCGTGGGGGACGGTGCGACCTCCACGATCTGTCCTTCGGCCGCAGCAAAAACGTCCAACGAAGATGCATTTTGCCGTAACTTTGCTCGGACGTTTGCGACCAAACGATCAATGGCGTCGTCATCTCGGAGCGGATCGTGATGGGTCAGCGCGATCCTCCTCACCTCCGCGTAATGGCCGAGGTTCACCACGTATTCGATTGAGCTATGACCCCAGCCGACCTTGGCCGGATACTCTTCGGCAGTGTATTGCGCGTCGTGGATGAGAAGATCGGCGCGATTGAGGAATTTGGCGTACCGCAGGTCTTGCCCGGTGAAATTCCCGGGACTGGTAGCCAGCATACGCGAATAGGGTTCGTGGTCACAACAATACACGACCGCCACCCTGTCGGCTTCCAGCCGATAACCAAGCGTAAGCGCTGGATGATTCAGATAGTGGGTGGAGACCTTGATATCATCAATATCGAAGGTACCCTCGACGAGGTCGTGATAGCGAATCTTGGCGCCACACTGATCGAGTGTGACAGGGAAATAGGTATACCGCATCTGCCCGGCCAAGGTTTCACGCAAGGATTGGCCAAGGCCCTTAGGGCCATAGATGTCCCATTCGTTGCCGGACACAAAAAGTGGAGCGAAGAATGGGATGCCTTGGATGTGATCCCAATGGGTGTGGCTGATCAGGATGTGGCCGCGCAAGCCTTGAGCGCCGACAGATATCAGGTTTTGACCTAGCGAGTGTGCTCCCGTTCCGCAATCAAGAACGACAAGTGTTCCTCGTGCCGACCGGACCTCAATGCACGAAGTATTGCCTCCGTAACGAGCCGTGCTCGGTCCGGGCTTGGCTATCGAACCGCGAGTCCCCCAGAACTGTACTCGCACCTAGCCTCCAACAGAGCTATGCGGGATTTTGGGTGACGAGGCGATCAGGCGGCGTGGTTTGATGGCTCTTCCCTTCGGTTCCATCTTGGAATCTGACATTCTCCAATACTTTTCGGCAACTGATTTCATCGTTCTCATAGATCGGCGGGAGTGCGTCCTGATCGAACTTAGTGCAGCGCCGCGCGAACCGGTCGCGATCAGCCCCGCTGAGCACTCTAACGGAGCAGATTAACCGGCTGATTTCCAGGCAGGACAACTCGGTAGTATCGTCGCCCGGGCGATTACCTCACCAACGCGTCTGCAAATAACAGGGTCACTGAAACGAGGGTCAAGGTCATAAGGCAGGGCAGGTTCTTGCGATTCCAAGATCGCATACGCGTCAGAAAAACGAAGGTCCGAATTAGCGATTATTGACTGTGGCATTTGAGGCACCGCCAATCTACCCGTACGCTAACCATCTCGGGGGTGTATTGTTCCCGGTTCCCGATAGGCCGGACTCCGTTTCGGTTGACCCGCATAGACCCAGTGTGTCGATATCCATCGACAAGTCCCATCGTAGCTACCTGGAAAATCCTATGGCGTTTCCTAAGTGCCGGCGTCCGATGGGCGTCCCTAGCCGATTGCCAGCCGGGTACCGCCGTGGCCTAGGCCGGAACGTACACCCACAGAAGCATGACCAGGAGAACCAGCATCGAATAGAGCACGACCCACACGATGTCGGAAGCCCAACCCCGCCTCTCCTCTACAACCTGCTCGCTCATAGTGGATCTCCTTGGGGTCGCAAATTACTTGACAAATAGCACGCATGGATCCCCGCACGCTCAACGTGCCGCAGAGCGGTGGGAAGGTCCTTGGCGCAGACCTTAATTGTTCTGAATTGATGCGGACCCTGCCGGCCAAAGCAGCCGTACATCTTTTCTTATTCGCGCTCCCAAACCAGAATGCTGATCATTCTACTCCCGAACGCGTTCGGATAACGGAGGTGGGTAGTTTCCACGAGCCGCTTGTCGCCGTCCAAACGGTAGTGATGCAGCTCGTCGGTGCGCGGCCATCCGTCCTCCCAAACCAAATCGATCGTTGCGGCGAGGTCGTTCCCCTCCAAGCGATAGTTGCCCGAATAGGAAATTATTGGTCGGGATGCATTGTAGCTCTCCGATGTACTCGCTAGCAGTTCACCACCCTTCGTGGTCGCGAATCCGAACACGCGACCAGCAGCCGTAAATGTAAGATAGCCCTCCGCCTGCTCGTCGCACACGTTTTCTCGCACCTTGTTGTTGACATCCTCGGTCATGAACGCGACCAGTTTCCAGGTGCCGGGGAGTTTCGTGTGGTCGTTGTCCCCAAAGCACGGTGAGCCTTGGAGCAGAAGCCCCGTCGTCAACGCTGCACAAATTAGAATCTTGTTGCTAGCGGGCATGGCTCCCCTCCCGCGGTTGGATGCAATCGCCCTCTGTTGCGACCCGCACTCCAATCGTACCGAGCTTTTTTCAATTCCTGTGTGAGCTGGTTCACACTCGCGGGTTACTTAACTGCCGGCGGCAGGCTTCATGCGGGGTACGGCCCGGAGGCCGCGTAACGGCTAGAGCGGATGCTATACCGAAAGTAGCGAGGCTCCGTGAGCATAATACCGACCATGATACAAAGGAGCGCTGCCACACCGGCCGTCACGTTGACGCAAATCGTGGGCCACGCGATCGCCGCGCCGCCTGGCGGGATGTGTCGGCCTATTTTGCTGGACTCGACGTGTCGGAACGGCCCATGGATCAATAATAATATCGCTTCCGCTTGGCCCTGGGCGGAACGAATTCGGGCCTGCGGTAGTACGGGTTCGGACTGCAAAATCCGCGGTTGCCGGCGATCACCTCCTGCACGCACATTTCGTAGGTTGGCAGACTGCAATTGTAAGAAAAGAAA
>JBKPGQ010000201.1:0-6551 GCA_046729455.1 Verrucomicrobiota bacterium | reverse complement strand
AACGTTCAATCAAGACAAGAACGATCTCACTTCTGAAGTCATCAAGAACCTGGATTGGCTGGGAATTGACTATCTGATTCCGATCGGCGGCGACGACACACTTTCTTTTGCGACCCGTTTGTCCAAGGAAGGCGTTAAGATCGTGGCGATACCCAAGACGATGGACAATGATGTGCCGGGCACCGATTATTGCATCGGCTTTAGCACCTGCGTCAGCCGGACGATTGAATTGTCGAATCGTCTCCGCACCTCGGCGGGATCTCACGAACGATTTCTCGTTATGGAGGTGTTCGGACGCTACGCGGGGTTCACTGCGATGTTGCCAACGATGGCGGGCGCGGCGAATCGGTGCGTTATCCCGGAATACAAATTCGACATGGAGCATTTGACTGAGTTGTTGTGTTATGACCGCGCGCACCATCCAAGCAAGTATTCAGTCGTTATAGTTTCAGAAGGGGCAATGTTTGAAGGCGGCGAAATGGTGTTCTCCGACAGAACGACCGACGCGTTCGGTCATCTGAAGCTCGGCGGAATCGGCGACCTGGTCTCGGCCGAACTCAAGGACCGTTCCGCGAAATACAACAAGGGCAAGCCCATCCAGACCATCAACCAGCGTCTCGGCTACATGGTGCGCGGCGGCGATCCCGACGCGATTGATTCGATTGTGCCCATGGCCTACGGCAATCTTGCTCTCGATCTCATCTTGCACGGCAGCCACGGCCGCCTCGTGGTCCTGAAGAATGGGCGCTATGACAACATGCCAATTGAAGCGGTGATCAGCAGCAAGAAAACGGTCAACGTGGACAGGTACTATAACAAGGAGCGCCTGCGTCCACTCTACACCGATTTCGAAATGCAGCCGCTATTCATCATGGCGAGTGATTAGGAAAGGCAGCGCGGGGCCATCCCTAAACCCCGAAAGTTTTGACTCATTCCCTCCCGCTCAACTTTACCTTGATCACTCGCACTGCCCCGTGCTTGCGCCAGCTACCGTAGCTGCGTTGCCGTCTACCCGCGCGATTGAAACTCGTTCGCTTCCCCGTTGACTCATGTGCTCCCGCCCCTTTCGACCTCTCGGTTTTTCCCATCTATGTCGCTCGCGTCCCCGCGGCTCCATTCACTCGCCGCTACCCATCGCGGCTTTGCCTTCTATGTCGCTTTCCCCGAAAGCTCCATTCCTGATCGCGACGTGTTCTATGTCGCTCAACCCATTCGCTCCAATCGCGGAAGAATGAGCCTTTTTCCGGCCCGTTGTCGCTTAACAAGTATGAAACCATTCTATTTCGCAAAAAGTAAACATCGGGAGGGCGCGCCTCAATCTCTGAAAACAAAGAGTCGACTGGCTCTCCAGCTTATGCCGGCGGCAATCATCCTGGTCGCCCTGGCAATATCCACCTCAATATCTGCGCAAACCATTACCACCTTTGATGCGCCGGGTGCGGGCACAGGCGCCCTTCAGGGCACCTATGCCTTCAACATCGGTCCGTCTGGGAAAATCATAGGACTCATCCGTGACGCGAGCGATGTGCGGCACGGTTTCATCCGGTCCCAGGATGGCAGTTTCACCATCTTCGACGCGCCGGGTGCGGGTACGGATGCCCCCTTTCAGGGGACGCGGGCCTACGCCATAAACCCGAGTGGGACCATTACGGGATTCTTCATTGACTCAGTCAATGTGGTCCACGCCTACGTTCGCTCCAATCAAGGCGTGTTTAGTGTCTTCGATGCGCCGGGCGCGGGCACGGGGCCATATCCCCAAGGCACCTTTCCTGCCAGCCCCCTCATCATCAACCCCAACGGGGCGATCGCGGGATGGTACACTGACTCGGCTTTCGTGGTTCACGGTTTCCTGAGGGATAGGAATGGCGCCATCACCACGTTCGATGCGCCGGGAGCAGGCACGGGAGCGCTCCAGGGTACGTATCCCTTCGCAATCAGCCCAGTTGGGGAGATCACAGGATTCTACTTTGACAGCACCAATGCGGTCCATGGTTTCCTGCGCGATGAGGAGGGCGTCATCACCACATTCGATCTTCCGGGCGCGGGCACGGGCCCCGGCCAGGGTACGTATGGCGGGGGCTTTACTCCGAACGGAACTATCATGGGCGTCTACGCTGACGCGGACAGTCTGTATCACGGTTTCCTGCTGGATAAGAATGGCGCAGTCACCACGTTCGATGCTCCGGACGCCGGTAACGTCCCAGGTTCATTCCAAGGTACCGTTCCTTGGGGAATAAATACGAATGGGGAGATCACAGGATACTACACGGACGAGACAAATGTGAATCACGGCTTTGTGCGCGATAAGCACGGCGCCATCGTTGAGTTCGACGTTCCGGGCGCGGCGGACATTGGCCAGTGGGTGAGCATTGCTCCGAACGGGGCGGTGGCCGGATTTTACTTCGACCCGGACAACGTGGTTCACGGCTTCGTGCGAGAAGCGGATCGGGGTAGCGGCGTCGGTCGGCCAGAAGTTACTGTCCGGCAAATTCCGGCAAGGCAAACACGACCGTAAATGCCATAGTCTTCCTGAATCATCGCCAACGAGAGATTGAGGCCGGTGCACGTATAAACGTACGGATAAGCCACAAATCCGACAAAAAAGCAGCGATTAGTGAACTGGACGGAATATCGCATTGGGATTACAATCGTTTTTCCCATATGGCAGGCGATCCCGTGGTGGTCGAACATGCGCCAATTCCCGTTAGGAAAGCGAATGCGAACTGTGATTCAGAAAATGGTGAGATATCGGCCGCAACGTACGAAAAGCTGCGCCGCCTGGCTGCGGAATATCTGAGAAGCGAACGTTCGGGTCATACGTTGCAACCAACGGCGCTTCTGCACGAAGCCTTCCTGCGGGTGCTTAAGCGGCCAGATCATGCTTGGCGCAATGAAGCCCATGTCATTGCATTCGCTGCGCGGGCGATGCGGCGTGTTCTGATTAGTTACGGAAGAACGCGCGCATGCCAAAAAAGGGGCGGGCCATCAGCGGTGCGATTGCCGTTAGATGAGGCCTTGGATTTTTGCGCTGAGCGCGACCTCAATCTCGTAGCAGTGGATGAGGCATTGGAAGAATTGGAAATCGAAGATCCGCGGCAGGCGCAAATTGTTGAGCTGCGATTTTTCGCCGGTCTCACCGCCGATGAAATTGCATCCACGCTTAAAATATCGCGGGCGACAGTTAAGCGCGACTGGGTAACGGCAAAGTTGTGGCTCCGTAACCGGTTATCCGACTGTTAGTGTGAACTCGCCAACACCGTGAACCAAAAGACTAAGCCAAGCACGACGCGAATTAAATCAAATCCAGCACGCTGGCAGCGGCTCAAGAGTATTCTTGCCGACGTGTTGGAGCATACCTCGCCTGAAGAGCGTACGGCAGCGCTCGAACAATCGTGCGCCGGTGACACCGCACTCCTGCGTGAAGCTCAAAAGCTACTCGCCCATGATACCAGTGTTTTCGAAGAATTCGCAGAGATCGCAGCGACGCGCCTCCGGCGCGACGAACACGATCGAATTGGCGGGCGAATAGGTGCCTACGCGGTAGTCAAAGAACTCGGGCGCGGCGGCATGGGAGCCGTTTATCTCGCCGAACGCGCCGACGGACAGTTTGAGAAGCGCGTCGCGATCAAAGTACTCAAGCGGGGCACGGACACCGACGAAGTGCTGCGCCGTTTTCGAATCGAGCGCCAGATTCTGGCCAATCTTGAGCATCCGAACATTACGCGGCTTTTAGACGGGGGCACTACCGAGGACGGTTTACCGTACTTCGTAATGGAGTTTATCGAAGGGACGCCGATCACGAAATTCGTTCAACGCGAAAAAATCGATCTACGAGGCCGGCTTGAGCTCTTTCTTAAGATATGTTCTGCAGTCGACCTCGCGCATCGACATCAGATTATTCACCGAGACATCAAGCCTGGTAACGTGCTCGTCAACGAGGACGGTGAACCTAAGTTGCTCGACTTCGGAATTGCGAAGTTACTCAGCGCTGATTCTGATGATGGGAACACCACGGTCGCGGCTGAGCGCAGACTTACGCCTATGTACGCGGCTCCCGAACAGAACGAGGGGCAGTCTGCGACAATTGCCGCCGATGTGTACTCCCTGGGGGCACTTCTTTGCGAACTGCTAACAGATCACTCGCCAGGTATCAGGTCGAACGGCAACCTTTCGCAGGGCGATTTATCGATACATCCGACGGAACCGCAGTTGCCCGGCCGGCATGCTAGCGATTCACATACCGAATGCCAATTACCAGATCAACTCGACCGAATCGTCGCACGAGCAACGCGACACGATCCAGCACAGCGATATCCGTCGGTCGGCGCGTTGGCCACTGATGTGGAGCGATATCTTGATGGGGCAGCGCCTCGCTCTGAGCATTTCTCGACCTCCTCCGCTGATGCAAAGAGGGCACATCCGAAGTTAAATGGCAGGCCCAACTCCCGGCACCGTTGGTACATCGCTGGCGCGGGTCTGAGCGCCATCGTATTGGCAGCAATTCTGTTCTTCTCAACGCGTACTAAGCTTCCCTGGCTGAATACAGTCAGGCCGGCGACAACGCCGGCTGAGGTTAACTCCACTCGTTTAGCCGGCGTTCACTCGATCGCGGTGTTGCCTTTCGAGCCGCTCGGCCGGGATATGAGCGATGAGCTGTTGGGGCTAGGCATGGCCGACGCAGTTATCGGTCGCTTGAGCAACCTCAAGCAGCTTGCCGTTCTACCCACCAGTGCCGTAGCAAAATACAAGGGCCCCGCGAACGATCCATTTGCTGCGGGCCGCACGCTGGGAGTCGATGCAATTTTGAGCGGAACTATCCAGCGAGCCGGTGACCGGGTTCGCGCTACTGTGCAACTTGTACACCTAGCGAGCGGTCGCACTGTCTGGTCTGAGAAATTCGACCAGACCTTCACCGACATCTTTGGTGTTCAAGACACAATTTCTGACAACGTCGCCCGCTCGCTTGCGCTTAACCTTACTAGTGATGAACAGAAGCAGCTGGCAAAACGTTACACGACAAATGCTAGCGCATATGACGAATATTTGATGGGCCTTTACTTTTGGAATAAGCGATCGAGAGACGATCTCGAAAAAGCGATCGACCATTTTGGCCGAGCTGTCGAGAAGGATCCGAATTTTGCTCTCGCATATGCCCTGATGTCGGATTGTTACTACTTGCGACTGAATTACCGTTACGATTCCACGCCGGCTGTGATTCAAAACGCCAAGGCCGCGGCCGAGCGCGCTCTGCTACTCGATGAGTCGATTGCCGAAGCCCATGTCGCTATCGCGATGGTTCAACTCTACATGAAAAATGACCAACCTGCAGAGTCGGATCATCAAGCAGGGATGGAGTCACTTCGCCGAGCTATCGCCTTAAACCCCAACTCGGCTATCGCTCACCAGCGCTACGCCTGGGCGTTAGCCGCGTTTGGACCTTTGGATGATTCTCTGCGAGAGATGAGCCGTGCCCAAGAGCTCGACCCCCTCTCGCACGTCAACAACATAGGTCTGGGAAGCAGTCTTCTTTTTGCACGGCGGTATCACGAGGGACTGGAGTATTGCTATAAGGCGGCAGAATTAGCTCCAAACCACGCCCCAGTACAGAACTGGCTAGCATTCGCTTACTTTTTGAATGGCATGTATCAACAAGCGATCGAACGTTATCAGAAGGTACGTGAACTGAATCCCGCCGAAAACGGAAACGTTCTTGCCTCGATCGCGGCCGTTCTGGTTTCTGCGGGACGCAAGTCGGAGGCGGATTCGATGATGCCGGAAATTCTGAAGCTGGCCGAAGAAGGCAAAGTTGAGCCCTACCACCTCGTTGCATTATATGCTATTCGCAATGAGAAGGACGCGGCGTTCGAGTGGTTCGCTAAAGCATTACATGGAGGCACTGAGAAGCGGTCAAACGGAAATGATTCGCTAGAGATCAGGTATGACCCACTGTTAGATCCGCTTCGCTCAGACAGCAGATTTGCCGCGCTACTGCGGCAATACAACCGAGGGTCGTTGCTCGAAACTCCTGCTAAGCGTTAACGCTCCTCATTGTTTCAATTCTTGCTATTTTGCGTGCCTTCGTCGACACGCGCAGCTTGCAATAGTAGAGGCCTTAGAAATCACGCGAACGCTTTCGGTTCAAAAATCCGAACAGCCTGGCGAACGATGCGGCTGACACGGCGGCCACTACACTTTTTGCCGGGGAATGAGCCGGTTTTCGGCCCGTTGTTGCATTAATAGGTATGAAACCATTCTATTTCGAAATAAGGAAACTCCAGCTTGTGCCGGCGGCAACCATTCTGGTCGCCCTGGCAATATCCACCCCACTGTCTGCGCAAACCATTACCACCTTTGACGCGCCCGGTGCGGGCACGGGCGCCTTACAGGGCACCTATGCCACTAACATCAATCCGTCTGGGACAATCATAGGATTCAGCCGTGACGCCGACAATGCGCGGCACGGTTTCGTCCGGTCCCAAGATGGCAACTTCACCATCTTCGATCCGCCGGGCGCGGGCACAGCCGCCTTCCAGGGAACGCGGGCCTACGCC
>JBKPGQ010000200.1:0-3550 GCA_046729455.1 Verrucomicrobiota bacterium | reverse complement strand
GGGGATGTACGAAACGCCATACGAGCGCTTCGGCATGCTTGGTTATCAGATTTGGCGCGCTGCGCGATTGGTGGTGGACACCGGCGTTCATTCGAAAGGTTGGACGCGCGAACAGGCACTCAAGTACATGCACGATTACACCGCGCTACCCGAGCATGAGATCGAAACGGAGGTGGACCGTTACATCGCCTGGCCCGGGCAAGCTCTCTCTTATTACATGGGCGAGCTCGCGATCGTGCGCGCCCGCGAAAAAGCGGAGAAAACGCTCGGAGCGAAATTCAACATCCGCGCTTTCCACGATGCTGTGCTCGAGCTCGGCTCGGTACCGCTGCCCGTTGTGACAGCGCGGATCAACCGTTTCATCGCTGAAGATGGCAAAGGTCCTTACCCGGATATGGAGTGAGTAGCCGGCGGCACCGACGCCGGTTTTCCACTCGCTATTTAACGACAAATCCCGCGTCCCAGGCAGGATTTCCATCCGCCGCTTTAACGATTTAACGTTTCAACGGATCACGCGGCAATAGTTCGTCTTCAGAGCCCGCGCCCAATCGTCTTCCAACTTTAAGATTTGCTTTTCTTTCTTGGGTATCCGATAGACGGGTGGGTTACCCGGTTCCCACGGTTCTGCTTGCCAGATCGTCCAGCGCCACAATCCCGACGATTTGTTTCTCGCGTGTGAGGATCGGCAACCGGCGAACGCGTCTTTGCCGCATGAGCTCTTCAGCCTCTTTGATGTCCTGGTCCTCAAAGCAGCAAATGAGGTCGGAACTCATGTAATGGCGCACGGGCGTCGTGTTGGGGTCATGCCCGTAAGCGGTGGCCCGGATGGTAATATTGCGATCGGTCACCATTCCCACCAGCCGTTGGCCTTCGCAAACTGGCAACGCGCCAACATCGAGTGAACGCATCTTTTGCGCTGCTTGACTGACACAGGTTTCCGGTCTGATGACCTCCACGTCTGTCGTCATGATTTCTCGAAGTTGCATCCCGACCCTCGATCTCTCTGCCCCTCTTTCTTTTTGACCCTGGCGAATTCATTATGTTCAAGCTCATGGGGAAATTGCGGACTGAAGGCGCGCCGGAGACGTTTCGGAAATTTTGGCGCGGAGCGTTTTAAGAATTTTTGGGAGGACCGGCTGTCGCGGTGATCTCACATTGAACGCGGTTCCGCCACTTGCGCTCGCCGGAGCCCTGACTGAACTTGAGTCGTGGTGTAAAACGCACATATCCCAATGAAAGTTGAAGGGCTCAAAGGGTGCTTCGAGAGGACTCGCGGCGTTTTTTATTTTGCTAGAATGTGCTCAAAGATCCGCCTGCACGCGCAAGGCAAGCTTCCGAAGGATTACTATGAGGGGTTAGGACAGGGATTCGATGGCCGGACATGCCGGTATTTGGGCGTCTGCTACGAAGATGTCAGAGCACAGGTGCTTTCTGGAAAAACCGACGCGGAAGTTCTCGACTGGTGCTTTGCCAATGGTCGCCGGCTCACGGAGGAGGACATTCTGATTTACAACAGCTTCATTAGTAAGCGAGGGTGGCATGATGATGAGAGCGACGCGTCCCTCCCTGAGATTGTTAGGAAGTTTGGTGTGAGAGATGATGGCAGCGTGCTCACATATTTTGACCTCATCGAGATGGACGAGGGTCGCTGGTATCCCGACATGTGGCGAGATGCCTGGAGGGAGCATGAGAACGCCTGACTGAGCGATCCAGCCAGCCGCTGGCCCACGTACGGCCTCGGTTTTCCATGATTAACAGACGTTCCAAGCAAATCTCGGCCCAGCCGGCGGTGGCTGATCTTGTGTCTCGTTAGATGTAAAGCCATGTCGTTTCAAAAAAACGTCGATGAAAAAATTAAGGAGGCGATTGCAAGGGGAGAATTCGACAATCTTCCCGGGAAAGGAAAGGCTCTTGATCTGGACGACTATTTTGTCACGCCTGAACATTTAAGGATGGGTTATTCCATCCTGAGGAGTGCAGGTATTATTCCTGAGGAGATGGAACTCCTGAGACAGATTGAAGGTCTAAAGAAATCTTTGGATTCTTCCACCCGGATCGAAAACGAAGCGCTTCGACAGCAACTTTCTGAGAAGCTTACAAACTTCAATATGAGGATGGAACAAAACAGGAAGAGGCATCTAACCGGGCGATGCAGTTAATGGCTGGCGTGCTCGAATCGCCGATTCAGTTCTCCAAGCGCAGTCAGCTTCTCGCTGGGGGGCACAACGAAACGCCTTCCATCGCCGCGATGCGCGTCAACAATCCAGATTGTTCGCCCCTCAGAATCGACGGCTGAGACCCATCCCAAACTCCATCCGCCATTGCTGAGATTATATGGGCGAGCTCGCGATCGTGCGTGCTCGCGAAAGGGCGGAGAAGACGCTCGGAGCGAAATTCAACATCCGCGCGTTCCACGATGCGGTGCTTGAGCTCGGCTCGGTGCCGCTGCCCGTTGTGACGGCGCGGATCGACCGCTTCATCGCCGAAGGCGGTAAAGGCCCTTACCCGGATATGGAGTAAGCTGTAGTCGGCGGCGCTGACGCCGGCTACAGCGTCACTAGTCAGCGGGAAGAAACCAGATCAGCCTGCATATCCATGGTCGCGCTCGTAGGCCCTTATTGCTCTCCGAGTCGCAGGTCCCATGATTCCGTCGATAGCGCCATGGTAATAGCCGGCGCGAGCGAGCCGGCTCTGTAGTTCAGCGACTCTAGATCCTCTGCTATCGCCGTATCCATAACCGGAACCGTAGCCGCCGTAGTACCCATAGCCGTAGTTGTAGCCGCCGTAGTACCCGTATGGGTAGCCCCAACCCCACCACCCTGGAAAGCCGAAGTTGCCGATAAAGACGACGTCGTTGAAGTGGTGGAAGCGGTTGAAGTGGTGGAAGCGGTGGAATCGATCAAATCGATTAAACCGAGTGAAGCGGCCATCATTGAAACGGTTGAAACGACCAAACCGATCATTTGGATTGAAGTTTCGGTCGCCAAAGCGTCGGAAGCCCGAGGGTGAATTCATCATGGGACCACGCTGCATTGGCATCCGTCCGATCGAATGTGGCATCGGAGCGCCGCGCATTCCCATCCGTCCCATCGAACCAGCGTGCCCTCTCATCTGCGCCGTCGCAGTCGAGCCTGCGAAAACACATGCTGCTACGCAACCAAGGAGAATGAATTTTTTCCCGTTCATAACTTTGTTCCCTTTCTAAAAAATTGAACCCGTCAGGATTTGAAAGTATCGCCTTTGCCGCATTTGGAAGGTAACGCCGTTGTTACCGTTCCGATGCGGCGCGATCGCTGGATCGGCTTTACATGATAAGACGTGGTCGAATTCCAAATTACAGATTTGGATGTGCATGTGCCAGGCGGGCTTCCAATCATGTGGCGTGGCTATAAGATTTCCACTGGACCGCTCGACTTCGGTCTCGATGACTCGACCGGCATAAGTTGCGGCGTGATGGATTATGAACTTGGGGTCGTGTTGTCGGAGTTCCACGTGTTAGTCCATTTCCGCCGGTTTGCATTGCAGCTAAAAGCGTTGGGAATAGATGCGG
>JBKPGQ010000199.1:0-3097 GCA_046729455.1 Verrucomicrobiota bacterium | reverse complement strand
GCGTTCGCCAAAGTGCGCGCGGACAAGGAACGCGAAGCAGGCGATGGTCACGATGGAACCTGGGTGGCGCACCCCGGAATGGTGCAGCTCGCGACCGAGGCATTCGATCGCGTGATGCCCCAGCCTAACCAAATTGCGCGCCAACGTGACGATGTCGATCCTTCGGCCAAAGACCTGCTCGATTTCGGGCCGCGCGGCCCGATCACCGAACAAGGTTTGCGCACGAACGTCAGCGTGGGCGTGCAGTATCTCGAGGCGTGGCTGCGCGGCAGCGGCGCCGTCCCGATTTTCAATTTGATGGAAGACGCCGCGACGGCGGAAATCTCGCGGGCGCAAGTCTGGCAATGGATTCGGCATCCCGATGGAAAATTGAGCGACGGCCGGAAAGTGACGAAGAAACTGTTCCGCGAAGTGCTGTCAGAAGAACTAACGAAAATTAAACACGCGATCGGGGTCGATCGTTTCGCCAGAGGGAAATTCGAAATCGCGCGCGATTTGTTCGACAGGATGACGACCGACGATGAGTTCGCGGAATTTCTAACGTTACCAGGTTATGCGAAACTCGACTGATGCCGACGCGCGCTGGCGCGGCATAACAAGACCATATTCCTCGGTGGACGTGGAGCGCGTGCGAGGCAGCCTGCGCATCGAGCACACGCTCGCGCGACGCGGCGCGGAAAAACTTTGGCAACTGTTGCACAACGAAGATTACGTTGCGACCCTCGGCGCGCTGACCGGTAATCAAGCGATGCAACAGGTCAAAGCTGGCTTGAAGGCAATTTACGTAAGCGGCTGGCAGGTGGCGGCGGATGCAAATCTCGCCGGCCAAATGTATCCCGATCAAAGTCTGTATCCGGCGAACAGTGTTCCGGCACTGGTTAGGCGAATCAATCAAGCCTTGCAGCGTGCCGATCAAATTTACCACGCCGAAGGTAAGTTCGATATCGACTGGTTCGCGCCTATCATAGCCGACGGCGAGGCCGGGTTCGGTGGACCGCTCAACGTTTTCGAACTAACGAAGGCAATGCTCGAAGCCGGCGCGGCCGGCGTACATTTCGAAGATCAACTCGCGAGCGAGAAAAAGTGCGGACACATGGGCGGCAAGGTGTTAGTGCCGACGCGTACCGCCATCGCGCATCTCATCGCCGCACGTTTGGCGGCCGATGTTTGCGACGTGCCGATGATCCTGATCGCACGCACGGACGCGAACGCCGCCGCCCTCCTGACGAACGATGTGGATGAGCGCGATCGCGAGTTTCTTACCGGCGAACGAACGCCGGAAGGTTTCTTTCGCGTGCGCGCCGGACTCGATCAGGCGATCACTCGTGCGCAAAGTTACGCGCCGTTTGCCGACGTGATCTGGTGCGAAACGAGCGAACCGAATTTGGCGGAAGCAAAGCGATTCGCCGAGAACCTGCGCGCAAAATTCCCTGACAAGTTACTGGCTTACAATTGTTCGCCGTCGTTCAACTGGAAAAAGAAACTCGACAGCGCTAGCATCGCGAAATTTCAGCGCGAGCTCGGCGTGATGGGTTATAAATTTCAATTCGTCACGCTCGCTGGATTTCATGCGCTCAACGCCAGCATGTTTAGTCTGGCGCGCGATTATCGCGACCACGGCATGGCGGCATATGCGGAATTGCAGGAGACGGAATTCGCAGCCGAAGGCGATGGGTATTCGGCGACGAAACATCAACGCGAAGTGGGGACCGGTTACTTCGATCTCGTGGCCCAAATTATCGCCGACGGCAAAAGCTCGACCGCAGGCTTGGACGGCTCGACTGAAGCGGAGCAGTTCCGTTGACTGCAAGATCGACGACCGCCAGCGAAAACGTTGCGGAAGATTCTTCCGCGCTGACCGACAGTCGTCTCGCTGCGCGTTGCGCTGAAAGCGCGCTGGAAGCTTTTTTCGACTACCAAACCCGCTTCAACACCATCACCCTGCGTGCCCGCGAACGTTTTTTGGCGCCCGATTGGGCCGGCAGTTTCGATGACGCGGCCGAGCGCCTGCATTTTTATAATGATGTTCTCGACGGCCTAACAAGTCGCATCCGTAAATTGATGGGCGCGCGTCTACCGGAACGCAGCATCTGGACAGGGATTAAAGCCGTTTACTCATCGCTCATCGCGTGCTCGCCGGCGTGGGAAATCGCCGAGACATTTTTCAATTCGTTGACGCGTCGCGTTTTTGCCACTGCTGGCGTGGACCAAGCAATCGAATTTGTCGATACCGATTTCGACGCGCCGCCGCCGAGCGCCCTGATCAATGTCACGAAATCCTATCGCGGCCAAAGCTTGCCCGAACTGCTGTGTTCGGCGTTGACGGATGCTTTTGACGAAACCTGCTGGGGCGACCTGAGGGAGACAGCGAAACTGGCTTCGGCGCGGATTGAGAGCGCGGGTGCGGCGGAAAATTCGCAGCCCGAACTGGAGATTGTCTCGAGTGTTTTTTATCGCGGGCGCGGCGCCTATTTGGTGGGACGCGTCTTGCGCGAAGGACGGTTGCCCTTGCCTATTGTGCTTTGCCTTCGTCACGAAAATGAGCGCGGCATCATCCTCGATGCGCTACTACATGGAGATGTCGATCTCGCGATTTTGTTTTCCTTTACCCGCTCCTATTTTCGGGTGGCGGTTGAATGTCCCTATCGGCTTGTCCGTTATCTTCGGCAGTTGATGCCGCGCAAACGCTTGATTGATCTTTACAACGCCATCGGTTTTCATCGGCACGGTAAAACGGAGTTTTACCGCGATTTCATCGCCCACCTGCGCAAGTCGAGCGATCGTTTCGTCGTGGCCGAGGGAGCTCGCGGAATGGTGATGAGCGTTTTCACGCTGCCGAGCTACGACGTCGTTTTTAAACTGATCAAAGATCAATTTGATTTGCCGAAAGATAGCACCCACGAGGATGTGCGACGTCGCTATCGATTGGTTTTCGAACATGACCGCGCGGGACGATTGGTCGAAGCGCACGAGTTCGAACATCTGCGCATCGCGGGGGACCGGTTCGATTCCGAGCTCTTACGGGAACTTTTGCGAGATGCCGCTTCCATTGTGAAGATAAAGGGCAGCGACGTCATCATCGCGCACGCCTATGTTG
>JBKPGQ010000198.1:0-2942 GCA_046729455.1 Verrucomicrobiota bacterium | reverse complement strand
TTTGGAAACTGATGCCACACGCCATCAATCTGGACGTTTAGCATCTGCAAGGATGGAGTCGGATCTGACATTACGATTCTAAATCGTTCCTTTCGCTCCCGCTTTTTCCCACCCCGGATCGTGCGCCATGGGAACTGTAGGAATCGTTTCTTCTTCGATTAGCTCTTCGGGCGTGTATTCAGGCGGAAGCGGCGGCGGCATCGGTTTTTGAGCACGAGCGGCGAATTCTTCTGGAAATTTCTGAACAAAGCTTTGCGTTGGCCAGGCGCAGGCCTCGCCAAAGGCGCAGATGGTGCGCCCGGCGATGTTATCGCCAATAGTCTTTAGTGTGTTTGGATCTTCTGTGACACCGCCGCCGCGCAACATGCGGTCGGTGATTTTCTTCATCCAAAGAGAGCCTTCCCGGCAAGGTGTGCACTGACCGCAGCTCTCATGCGCATAGAACTCGTTGATGTTATTAAGCACCCAAACTACGTCGCGGGAATCGTCGACCACGATGACACCGCCAGAGCCGGCCATCGAACCCGCGGCGGCGAGCGAATCGAAATCGATCGGGATCTCATCGATGGACATTTCCTTTTCGATCATGGATCCGTCGGGCTGGTGCTGTTTCAGTTTGAATCGCTCATTGGCCCGCAGGACCTTCGCAGAGCTTCCACCGGGTATGACCGCCTTTAGTTTGCGGCCGTGTCTCATTCCGCCAGCCATTTCATAAATAAGCTGACCCATGGTCACGGCGCCGACTTCAATTTCGAAATAACCGGGCCGCTGTACGTCTCCGCTTACGCAGACGATTCTTGTGCCGGTGTTGTTGGGGCGCCCCAACCGGGCATACTCCGCGCCGCCCATGGCTATGATGTGTTTCACGTGGCAAAGCGTTTCCACGTTATTGACGATCGTTGGGCACATGTAGAGACCCAGTACGGCTGGGAAGTAGGGTGGCTTGATTCGTGGATAGCCGCGTTTGCCTTCCAGAGATTCGATCAAGCCGGTCTCTTCGCCGCAGATGTAAGCGCCCGCGCCGCGATGAACATAAACCTCGGCGTCAAATCCGGAGCCAAGGATGTTTTTTCCAAGAAAATTGTGTTCGCGCGCTTCTTCGATGGCTCGTTCGAGGATTTTTGCGCCTTCCGGAAATTCGCCCCTGATATAAATGTAGGCTGTGCGCGCATTCAATGCGAAGCAGGAGATCAGAATTCCTTCCAGTAGCTGATGTGGATCCTCGTGGATGATGTAGCGGTCCTTGAACGTGCCTGGCTCGGATTCATCGGCATTACAGATCAGATACACCGGCCGTTTTTCGTCCGGTTTAATGAAGCTCCATTTCAACCCGCACGAAAAACCGGCGCCGCCGCGGCCACGCAACCCCGAGTTCTTGACTTTGTTAACAATCTCGGCACGCGACATCGTTAGCGCCTGTTTCAATTGTTCGTAACCGCCGGCGCGCAGGTAACAGTCGATGTCGGTCGTCCAATCGTCGCGTCCAAGGTTCTTGAAAATCAATCGATGCTCCAGAGGGTGCGGGGATGATGGCCAAGGAGTGGCGGTCTCCAGTCCGCCGTTCCCGTGTGGGCGGACTAGAGACCGCCCTTCCTTGAGAACCTCCGTCACGGAGTCGGGGTTGACGTTTTCGTGCAGCTCCTCGTTTACCATGCAGACGGGCGCCGTGCCGCAGCTCGCCAGGCACTCTACGAACTCGACGCTGTAATTGCCGTCGGCGCTAACCGAAATGGGATTGTGCGTTCCTTCGCCCTGGTGCTCACGCTTAATGCCAGTCGCCGCGCATAAATTTTCCATTAATTGAAAGCTGCTAGCCATGGCGCAGCTGAGCGTGCGGCAGACGCGGATGTGCGTCTTGCCCGCGGGTTCCTGGCGAAACATCGGGTAAAAGGTGACCAGCTCGAGAATGTTGATCGGCTGGAGTCCGAGCTTCGCAGCGATCCAGATTACTGCGTCATCGCTGATGAAACCGAAATGTTCCTGCCACAAGTGAAGCAGTGGCATCGCCGCGCTGCGCCGGTGCTCGTGCGGATAGCGCGCGATTGCCGCATCCATTTTCCGCTTCAACTCGGCGGAAACCGAGGTACTCGTCGACTCGATCATGTGAAAAAGTAATCCGGTGAAGCTGCGAGCAGCAAATGCTGTAGTGTCGGCTATCCTCAGCGGAATGCGCTCCGCCTGTCGCAGCCCGCAAAACAATGCGCTGAGGACAGCGCACGCTACAGCAGTTTAATTAGACAATGTGCTCTCCTTCGACTGCACCTTGTCGTCTTTGAAAACAATCGTCACCGAATCCTTACCCTGCCGGTAAACATAAGTCGTTTTTTTCATAATAAAGCGATCTTCATTGGCGATAGAAGTGGGGTGTCCCAGGATTGATTCTACTTGTTTCTTCGACATTCCCTCTTCGACCTCATCCACGTTCGCCTTAGTGATGCGTTTGCTCGGAGTGCACGAAACTCCGAGCGCCAGCACGAGTACGAGCAAAAATCGAGATATTGATCGCAGCACATTCATCTGTCGCATTCTCCCATGACGAAGTCCAGACTTCCCAGCACCGCTGGGACGTCACTGACCATGCAACCCGGCAGAAGCTCAGGCAGGATACTTAGGTTCACAAACGACGGCGCCCGAATCTTCAAGCGATAAGGTACGCCGCCACCCCTGCTGTTGATATAAAAGCCCAGTTCGCCCTTTGGGTTTTCAGCGGCGAAATAGACCTCGCCTGGCGGCGCGTCGAGTCCCTCCGTCACCACAATAAAATGGTGGATCAACTCTTCCATCTTGGTCATGACGTGCGTTTTGGGTGGCACCATGTTTTTCCAATCGGCTACGTTAATGGGGCCACCGGGCAATTTATCGATTACCTGACGCAGGATACGAACGCTTTGGCGCATTTCCTCTATTCGTACAAGGTAACGATCGTAACAGTCTCCCGCGCT
>JBKPGQ010000197.1:0-19834 GCA_046729455.1 Verrucomicrobiota bacterium | reverse complement strand
ATGTGGGTGCGATGGACCCTGCCCCGATTTCGCTATGATCAACTTATGCGCCTCGGCTGGCTCTTCTTTTTTGAGATCGCGCTAGTGAACATTTTCATTGTCGCGGCGTTTTTGCCATTCATTCGAGCTTAGTCTTCCCCTTCCTTTCCCTATTAATCATGACCATCACTGTTCCACGACCAAAGCTTAACTGGCGCGAGCGACTGTATTTGCCCGCCATCGCCGCCGGTCTGGCGATCACGTTTAAGCATTTCAAAAACCTGCTGCTAGGACGCACGAAAGTTACGATGCAATACCCTGAGCAAAAATGGGACAGCAACTTGCCGGACTATTATCGAGGCGCACCGGCGCTTGTCCGCGATGAGGATGGGCGTGTGCGTTGCGTGGCATGCCAGCTCTGCGAATTCATTTGTCCGCCGCGCGCGATTAAAATTATTCCGGGCGAAATCCCCTCGACCGATCGGTTCGCCAAGGTCGAGAAATATCCTGAGGCGTTCGATATCGACATGATCCGCTGCATTTTTTGCGGAATGTGCGAAGAGGTTTGCCCCGAGCAGGCGATTTTTTTACGCAAGGACTACGCCATCACCGGCTTCACGCGCGCAGAGATGATACATCACAAGGAAAAACTCCTCGAGATCGGCGGAGTAATGCACGGCGTCGTACTGAAATGGAACACGAAGAAATAGGCAGGACTGGAGTAATGGAGTGTTGGAGTAGCGGGGTAATGTTCGGGAACGGGAATTCATCTCTCCATTACTCCACTACTCCATTACTCCAATAACTGATGTCACCGTTCCTGTTTTGGATCTTTGCGTTGCTGACATTGATCTTCGGCGCAGCCGTTGTCATCAACCGCAATCCCGTGGCGAGCGCCCTAAGCCTGGTCGTGTCTTTTCTGGGTCTCGCGGCGCTATTCATGTCGCTCAACGCCTATTTTATCGGGATTATTCAAGTGCTGGTTTACGCCGGCGCGGTGATGGTCCTTTTCCTTTTCATCATCATGCTTCTCAACCTTCGCGCCGAAGAGAGACGCCGGATCAATTGGTTGACCTCAGCAGCAGGACTCGCAGTCGCGCTAATCTTGTTAGGTCAGATTTCTTCTGTGGTCGGTCACTTTGAAATTGCGCACAAACCCTTTCCGCCGCTGCTAGGACCAACAATCGACGACGTTCGGAATATCGGGGCGGCACTCTTTGGGAATTACAATCTGCCATTTCAAATCGTCGGCATTCTGGTGCTGGTGGCGACGATCGGTGTGGTGCTTTTGAGCAAACGCGAGCCTCGCTAGTATGGTTACGCTCGGCAATTATCTCATCGTAAGTGGTGCTCTCTTCGCGATCGGGTTCGCCGGAGTGATGCTGCGCGGCAATCTCATCATCATTCTCATGTCACTGGAGCTGATGTTAAACGCGGCGAACTTGTCGCTCGTGGCGTTTTCCCGGTTCCGCGTTGATTCGACCGGCTTACCCAACTACAAGGCGCAAGTATTCGTCTTCTTCATCATCACTGTGGCAGCGGCCGAAGTTGCCGTAGGCTTGGCTATTCTCGTCGCTCTTTATCGGGCGCGCCAAACAACCGACGTCAAAGATATCAGCAGCCTGAGATTTTAGCGATCTGATGAATTCTATCTTGCCGTGGATCGTTCTGGTTGCGCCGTTAGTTAGCGCGGCTGTTATCACACTGTTCACGCTGAGATGGAAAGCGGTGAGCAGTTTTATCTCAATTGCGGCGGTGCTCGTGAGTTTCACGTGCAGTTGTTTGATATTTAGCCAGTCCAGTATCGCCGCGGCTGAGTTCAATTGGATCGATATCGCTGGCGTGTTCAAAGTCCCCCTCGGCCTCGCGCTGGACGAGTTAAGCAAGACGATGCTCGTCCTAGTTTCCGGCGTCGGAGCAACCATCCATATCTATTCGCTGGGTTACATGCGGGATGACGAAGGTAAATCCCGTTATTTCGCGGCGCTGTCGCTTTTCATGTTCGCGATGCTTGGCATCGTTCTCGCGAATAACTTCGTCATGGTGTTTATCTTTTGGGAATTAGTGGGCTTTACCTCTTACGTTTTGATTGGCCACTGGTTCTTTCGCGATGCCGCCGCAGACGCAGCCAACAAAGCATTTATCACTACCCGCATCGGCGATTTCGGATTCATGATTGGGATTCTGATGGTTTGGATGGCGACCGGCTCTGTCGTGTTCTCAGAGGTTGCGCGACGAATACCGGCCCTAGCGAGTCACCCGGCATTCGTCACAATCGCCGCGCTTTTAATCTTCTGCGGAGCGGTCGGTAAGTCCGCCCAATTTCCGCTGCACGTCTGGTTACCAGACGCGATGGAAGGCCCGACGCCGATTTCCGCGTTGATTCACGCCGCGACGATGGTCGCAGCCGGCGTTTACATGCTGGTGCGCGTCGCGTTCGTCATTCAAGCGTCCCAGACTGCGCTTTTGGTCGTTGCGTGGATCGGCACGATCACCGCGGCGATGGCCGCGCTAATCGCAACGCAGCAAAACGACATCAAGCGCATCCTGGCTTACTCAACGCTTTCGCAACTTGGTTACATGATCATGGCTGTCGGTCTCGCCTCGAACGACGCGGCAATGTTTCACCTGTTTACCCATGCGTTTTTCAAAGCGCTTCTCTTCCTTGGGGCTGGCTCAGTCATCGTGATGCTTCATCACGAACAGAACATCTGGCAAATGGGAGGGCTTTCACGAAAACTTCCGATCACATTTGTAACTTTCGCTGTTGGCGCACTGGCGCTGATCGGCTGTCCACCATTCAGCGGATTCTTCAGTAAGGATGCAATCCTCGCGCTCGCTTACGAACGCAACATGCCGATTTTCATCGTGGGTCTCTTCACAGCGTTTCTGACAGCGTTTTACGTTGTGCGTTTGGTGGTCATTGTCTTCTTCGGCAATTCACGCAGTGAAGTCGCACGCCAAAGTAAGGAATCACCGCTCGTGATGACGGGACCGCTGATCGTGCTCGCAATTCTCGCCGCGCTGGGTGGGTTTGGATTTTTCGCGCGAAACTTTCTCGCACTTCCGATAGAAAAGGGAGCCGCTTTCCTGGTTCCTGCCCTTGCATTTGGTGCATTAATCGTTGGAAGCGGACTGGCGATTGTCATTTACCGCAACCGAACCCGCGAACCGATTGATGTCGAGGTACTTCGCCACAAGTTTTATTTCGACGAATTTTATGCCTGGCTGATCAACTGGACACAGGAACTGCTCGCGCAAATCTCGGCTTTCTTTGAGCGATGGATTATTGATACCGCCGCTGTTGATGGCAGTAGCCGGGGAACTTGGGGAATCGGGGCACTGCTTCGACTGATCCAGGTTGGAAATCTGCAAGCTTACGCGTTTCTGTTCGGGCTTGGTGTTGTTGCCGTCATTTACTTCGCCGTTTTCCTCCGCTAATGGTTCTTTTCGTAATCTTCTGCCCGATTATTGCCGCCATTTTGGTTATGGCTGGCGCGCCTGCACGTAAGACCGCGTTAGCCGCATCAGTTTCGGCGTTCGCGGCGACGTTGTTTCTCCTGTTCTCCTTTTATCAGAGCCAGCTCGATTTTCAGCAAGTTACTTCCTTTATTATATCTCCCGAGTGGCACCTCAGTTTCACGACAGGTGTCGACGGCTTGAGTCTCGTCATGGTGTTGCTCGCCACGATCGTCACGCTGGCTGCGGTTTGGTTTACCGGCATGATCGAGAAGTACGAAAATGCGTTCTATGCCTGCCTCTTGTTGATTTCCGGCGGCGCAATCGGCGCATTTGCCTCGATCGATTTATTTTTCTTTTACGCATTTCACGAGCTCGCGCTCATCCCAACATTCTTGTTGATCGGGATTTGGGGCAGCGGAAATCGCGTCGCGGCCGCATGGAAGATCACAATCTATCTGGCAATTGGAAGTTTCATTTTACTGCTTGGCCTGATCCTGCTTTATCAAAGCTTTCCCGTCTCTGCCCGTAGCTTTGATATTCGCGCGCTGAAGGCCGCCGCCGACCTCGGTCAGATCAGCACGGACGCGCAACGCCATGTTTACCTGCTGTTGCTCATCGGTTTTGGAATTCTTATTTCGCTCTTTCCATTCCACACGTGGGCGCCAGAAGCGTACGCCTCAGCCCCTGCGCCAGCGGCAATGCTGCATGCCGGCGTGTTAAAAAAGTTCGGATTGTACGGTCTTTTGCGTCTGGCAATTCCACTGCTCCCCGAAGGCGCGCATCACTGGGCTAATCTGCTCGTGATATTGCTGCTCGGTAACATCATCTACGTTGGTCTGGTCACCATCGCTCAGAAGCGGCTCGACTGGATGTTGGGCTATTCAAGCGTGATGCACATGGGTTACATTTTTCTGGGAATTGCGAGCGCCACTATTCTCTCCACGACTGGCGCCGTTGTGTTGATGTTTGCTCATGGCCTTTCGATTGCGTTGCTCTTTGCGCTTGCTGGAGAATTGCGAAAGCGAACGGGCACATTGGTTTTCGATGAACTTGGTGGTCTCGCTCAAGCGATGCCTTTTGCCAGCCTCGCTTTTGGCTTCGGCGTATTTGCTGCGGTCGGCCTCCCTGGTCTCGCGAACTTTGCCGGGGAAATCATGATCTTTTTTGGCGCGTTCAAGAATGGCTGGGAGATGGATCACTTTCACATCTTCCAAATCGCGACGGTGCTTGCGCTTTGGGGAGTCGTTATCTCCACGGTTTATATGCTGCGAGCCTATCGCAAGACATTCATGGGCCCCCTGAGCGATCGGTGGAAAGAGATTGTCGACGTTCGATTCAGCCTCCGGCTTCCGATCGTAGTCCTGGTTGGCGCGCTTCTTTGCTACGGATTCTTCCCGCAATCTTTTGTGCGAATGGTAACACCAGCGTTCCGCACTTATTTGGCAGGTAACCAGCGATGACGATCACGGCACCAGAACTCGAGATTGCGGTGCTGGTACTTGGGATGGCGATCCTGTTAGTAGAAGCGTTTGTCACAAAAATTGATAAACGAACCTTGGCATTCGTGGCAATCGCCGGTCTCACGCTAGTTCTCGTCGCGAGTTTCTTCGTAGCTCCCAGTGCGTCCACTGGGCAAGCGACGGGCTTCTGGAGCTTTTACACTGCAGATCGCCTGTCGATCTTCTTCAAGCAATTCTCGTTGCTTACCACAATCTTCGTGCTGATCCTGATGACCGACTACGCGCCGGTGCTCCGCAGTTCCTTTCCCGGCACCACACCGCAGGCAGGTCTCGGCGAATTTTTCGCGGTGTCCATTTTCACGTGCGTCGGGCTGATGTACCTCGTGTCAGCAATCGATTTCGTCTTCATCTTTGTTTCGTTGGAACTGGTGACGATCTCATTTTACGTGCTGGTCAGTTTCACCAGACGCAATCCGTTGACTCTCGAAGCGGGAATAAAATATCTCGTGCTCAGCGCCCTTTCGACGGCATTCCTGGTGTACGGAATTGCGTGGATTTTCGGCGTTACCGGGCAGACAAATCTTCAGCGAATCGCGGACGTGCTAGCGAATCCAGCGACAGACCGCAACGCAGCGCTGTTAGGCATGGTACTTATCTTGGTAGCGCTCGGTTTCAAGATCGCAGCGGTGCCGTTTCAGATCTGGGTGCCGGATGTTTACCAAGGCGCACCGACACCCGTAACCGCGTATCTTTCCGTCGGTTCGAAAGCGGCGGGATTCGTCGTGCTGCTGCGCGTGTTGCAGCCGTTCCTGGCGCTACCTCAAACGCAGCGCCTGATTGTCGTGATCGCGTTGCTTACTTTGATCTACGGTAATCTCGCGGCTTTGCCGCAAGCGAACCTGAAACGATTACTTGCCTACTCCAGTATCGCTCACGCCGGCTATCTGCTGATAGGTGTGGCCTGTTTCGACGTCGCAGCGATAAGCTTTTACCTCGCTGCCTATCTGTTGATGACATTGCTAAGCTTCGCAGTTTTGATAATTGTGGCTCAGCAAACAGGCGAGCAAATTGACGATTTTGATGGATTGGCAAAGCGTTCGCCCTTTCTCGCTTTCGCGATGTTGATAGGAATGATCTCGCTTGCTGGAGTGCCGTTCACAGCGGGGTTCCTGGGAAAGTTTTTTATCTTCTATGCCGCAATTTTGCAGCATCAGACAGCGTTGGTCGTCGTCGGAGTCATCACCGTAGGCTGCGGCTTTTACTACTATCTTAAAGTCATTCGCGCGATGTATTGGCAATCCTCTGCCAAGGTCGACACGATTCCTGTCAACGGGCTATCGCGTCTGGCGATCAGCGCGTTGATCCTGGCCACGATCTGGCTCGGCGTGTACCCGCAGCCGATCTTAGATGCCTTGAAACGCTAGCAATCAACGACCGCTCGAAGCAGTCAGTCCCTGAGAGCGACGCTCAGTCGCTCAATTCGACATTCCAATACGCGAGATCGACAAAGTGCTTCCAGAGGTCGTGCTGCGGCGCCGAAAAAGTAACATGGACGAACGGCCGCCATTTTGGCCGTTTCGGTTTGCGGATCAGGCTCATGTGCGCTTCCCGCGGGAGGCGGTTGCCTTTGCGCGTGTTACAGCTGATGCACGAGCAAACCACATTTTCCCACGTGGTCGTCCCTCCGCGATCGCGGGGAACAACATGATCGAGATTGAGTTCACTGCGGTCAAAAAGCTCGCCGCAGTACTGGCAAGTGTTCTTGTCGCGCTCGAACACGTTGTGCCGGGTAAATTTCACTTCCTTCTTCGGGAGCCGATCGAAAACCAGAAGCACAATCACACGCGGGATACGAATCTTGAACGAAATCGTCGTGACCACTTCATGGTCTGGCGCGTTGGCCGACAAATCGCGCCAGCTTTCGAAATCATGTGTCATGAAATTGTTTGCTTCGTCGGACGACACGATATGGGCGTGACCCGCATAAACCAGCGCGAAGGCGCGACGCGCCGAGCAAATGTTAACCGCCTGCCAGAGCCGGTTAAGCACCAAGACCTGACTGTTTAACACAGTATGCACATCTCTACGGGATCCGCATTTTACGGACTTCCACGTAAATTCGCGCGACGGTAACATTCGGGTTTTTCGCTGTCAACGGGGCGGTATTCGCAGAGCCCGCGATCTCCGAAGCTAGCCGTGAGCACAAATTCCGTGGGAAATTGAGACTGATGTGGCTTAGCGACGTATTTCCGCAAAATCAGCTTGTTGATTTTGCATCTGCTCATAACGTCGGGAGCATGGCAGGCCAAGGTTCAGCCGGCAATGTTCTCGCGGCGCTCTGCAGTTTCTTTATTCCCGGCCTCGGGCAATTGCTCCAAGGCCGGTTGCTGATGGCGATTGTCCAGTTTTGTCTGGCGGCGATTCTTTGGGTTTTCTTGCTGGGATGGGTCATCCATCTCTGGCCCATCCTCGACGCTGCACTTTTTAAGCCGCGCTAATAGGTCAACCACCAATTAACACTCGCCTTCGCCTGGTTAGGGTTTTTCATTCGCCGTTAAATGAAAGCGCAATTTCCAGACGAGCAGACCAAGTCCGGCGAATTTCACCGGCAGCAAGATGCGTTTCGCGAATGGGTCTCTAACGATGGATCTACCCCCTACCCTGCCGCGGCGGGTCGGTATCATCTTTACGTCTCGCTAGCCTGTCCGTGGGCTAGTCGCACAGTCATTTTCCGAAAGTTAAAGGGACTCGAAGAAGCAATTGGCATGACCGTTGTCGATCCAATCCGGGATGAGAATGGCTGGGCGTTTCGCGATCCGAGTGACAAAATTCCACTAGGCGCCCCGTTTGAGTCAACCGATCAGATCAATGGCTTCCATTTCTTGAGCGAAGCCTATAAAGCGACCGATCCTAATTACAGCGCCCGCGTTACCGTGCCGGTCCTATGGGACAAACAGGCGAAAAAGATCGTGAACAATTCGGAAGACGATATCTGCCGCATGTTTAACGACGTCTTTAATGACTTTGCCAAAAACAAGGACATCGATTTTTTCCCAAAGGCGATCGAAACCGAGCACGCGAAGCTCTGCGGTTTTCTGCACGACAACGTGAACAACGGCGTTTATAGAGCCGGTTTCGCCACCCGCCAGCGGCCGTACGAGATTGCCTGCCGAAGATTATTCGAAGCGTTCGATCAACTGGAGGAACGCTTGTCAAAGAGTCGATTTCTTTTCGACCACCGCATCGTGGAATCCGATTGGCGATTTTTCTGCACACTCGTCCGATTCGATGTCGTTTATCACGGGCACTTCAAGTGCAATCTGCGCCGTATCATTGATTACCGAAACCTGCAGGGTTATTTGATGGATTTATTTCAACAGCCAGGCATCGCCGAAACGGTCAATTTCGATCACATCAAGCGGCACTACTACATGACGCACACTGAAATTAATCCGACTCGAATCGTCCCAATCGGTCCGGCGCTTGACCTAGGGAAACCGCACAATCGCGAACGACTGCGCTAGGAAACTTGCGTGGTTGTATGGTCAGCGTGATGCCTTGCTCTCCAAAAAGCTTCGATTTGTTCCAACGTGCGTCCTTTCGTTTCAGGGACGAAATAATAGGCAAACAGCAACGACGCCACCGAAGCGAACGCATAGAGAAAAAGTGTTGAGCTCGCTCCCAGTTTCTGACCAATGTCAGAAAGGTAAGCGAGACGATCAGGTTCGAAGCCCAGTTGAATGTGGCCGCCGTGCCCTCGGCGAGACCGCGAATTTTTAGCGGATAAATCTCGGCGATTAAGAGCCAGAAGATCGGTCCGAGGCTGATTGCAAATGAGGCGACGTAACCCATCAGGCAAATCACCGAGATCCAGGCCAGCTGGCCCGATGAATTTGAGATGCGGAAGCTCAGGCCGAGCACGCCAAGCGTGATGATCATTCCGGCAATGCCGACGAGCAACAGCGGTCGGCGGCCGACGCGGTCAACCAGAAACATCGCAATGATCGTCATAGCAACATTTACAACGCCAACGCCCACGGTCGGCAGGATCGCGCCGGAACCGGAATTGAATCCGGCAGACTGAAGAATTCTCGGCGCATAATAAATCACCGTGTTGATGCCGGTAATTTGCTGGAATACGGCCAGGCCCAGTCCGACAACGAGAGCTGGCCCGGACTTGCCGACGCAGCAGATCGGTCCAGTGCCCGCTTTCAGCTTGCCGCGCGAGGCTTGCCTTGATCTCTTCGATCTCGACGTTGACGTCGGCAAGCTCGCGGATGCGCACGAGAACGCGGTGGGCGACTTCATGATGACCACCACGAATGAGCCAGCGCGGAGTTTCCGGCAGAAAAAACATGCCGGCGCCAAAGACTAGTGCAGGTGCGACGGCCAGGCCGAGCATCCATCTCCAGCCCTCCACGCCGGCAAAAGCGTAATCGGTCAGGTACGCAACGACGATCCCGACGGTGACAGCAAGTTGAAAAAGCGATACAACCCAGCCACGCGCGTGCGGAGGCGCGACTTCGGACAGATAGACCGGAACGTTTGTTGAGGCGAGGCCAATCGCCAAACCAAGAACGACCCGGCTGACGATCAGGATTGTGGGCGACGGCGCTAGGGCGCTGGCGAGCGCGCCGATACCGAAGATCGCCGCCGTCACCAGCAGGACGCTTCGTCTGCCGAAAAGATCGGCCGCCTTTCCACCAAAGATCGCGCCAATTGTTGCACCGAACAAAACTCCACTCACGACGACTTCCTCGGCGGCAGTCGTTAGGCCAAACTCGCGCTTGATAAACATGAGGGCGCCTGAGATCACGCCGGTATCGTAACCGAACAGAAGACCGCCCAACGCGGCGAATAATGCTGCGATGTAAACGAACCTACTGCCACGCAGGTGTGTACCGCTCAACGCAGTAATCTCCTTGTCGTCCATAGCTATCGATCTTACTCAGCCATACGACTGCGAGAAGTCTGACAACCGATCTGTGATTTCTCGAAGAAATTGGACGGCACGGCTTTTCCGGTGTACGGGTTCCCCCTGGGAACGGCAAGATGAACGAGGATCGAACGAAAGATTCATATTCGGGTAAAAGTTTGCGCATTCTGGTCGTCGAAGACCACTCCGACACCCTGCAAGCCTTATCCAACCTGCTTACGCATTTCGGCCACGAGATTTCGGTGGCTGATGATGCTGAGAGCGCGAGGAAAATTATCGGCTCAAGAGACTTCGATGTTGTCCTAGCCGATATCGCTTTGCCGGATGGCAGCGGCTATGATCTGGTTGCCGAGGCTAAGCGAAAACGACCCGTCAAGGCCGTAGCGCTGACCGGCTTTGGAGCACCGGACGATATTGAGCGCGGTAAGGAAGCGGGCTTCGATTTTCACCTGACTAAGCCGGTGGACTTTCACGAACTGCGCGCCGTTCTCGGCCAGATCGCCGCGTAGCGACACGCGCGAATTACGTTCCCGGCGGGAATGGAGCCGACGGGAGTCGAGCGACATAGACGAAGCCCGCAGGGTGAGCGAGCGGGAACGAGCGAATCAATCGAAGCCCAGATGCACGCACGTTCTTAGTGAGTCTATAACTCGCAAAATCACAGAAACCGTTCCCGGCGGGAATGGAGCTGACGGGAGTCGAGCGACATAGACGAAGCCCGCCAGGGGTGAGCTCGCCGCGGCGAGCGAATCAATCGAAGCCTAGGCCTTGATAATTCCCAAAGAGTCTCATGCGCTTGCGATCCCCGCGTTGACATGGCCTGCGAGGATAGTTCCTAGTTTGTTTGCCTTAAAACAAATCGCCCCGGATGCGGTAAACACTCGGGGCGCTATTTGTTTCAGCCTTTAGGCGGCTCGCTGTTGGCGGGGGGATTGTTGTGGTACAGCACTAAACTCAAGAACATCCTCGGAGATTTTGGTAATCGCCCAGGGTTCTGGAGTAGTCTGCAGTAGCACATTGGCCTCCACAATCTTGCGACCGACTGGCCGCAATGATTTAATGGAGAAGCCTTCCGCTGCCGTCACAATGTAGCCTTGGCCACCTTGCTGGCAAAAGAATGTGCCGCTCTCTCCGCGCAACGCCTCTGCCAAATCAGGATGCTGAATTGTCCCATTTAGTGGTAGTTTCGTTTGCATGTCAATTTTCTTCCCTTCTGCTTGCCCCTGTCGTCTTCACGGCTCGGATCGGCCAATACTTTGTTTCTTGGTCAGTAATGCTTTTTGCCTATGACGTGGAGGTGTATCCTTATTCCGGCTGTATGGAACTGCGTCACCTTCGATATTTTGTGGCCGTCGCGGAGACACTTAGTTTTACAAAAGGCGCGAAAAAGTTGCGCCTCGCGCAGCCCTCGCTCACCCGTCAGATCAAAGATCTAGAAGAGGAGATCGGCGTGCGGCTTCTCGATCGCACAAAGCGAGAGGTCAACTTGACGGAGGAAGGCAAATCGTTCTTAGCCGATGCAAAACGCGTTCTTGCGCACAGCACGGAGATTATCGAATCAGTACAGCGCTTACGTCACGAAACCGCCCCGTTCAATATTGGCTACGTCGCAGATCTTTTTTACAGCTCGCTTCCGATCACCCTCGCCGCGCTTCAACGCTCACTCCCAACGGTCTCGATTAATCTTTTCGATATGACACGCGGCGACCAATTTCGTGCGCTTGAGAAGGGTAAGATTGATCTCGGTTTCGTGGGATTACGAGAGTCGATCGAAGAGCGCGGTTTGCAATTTCGATCGATTGCCTCGCACAAAACCGTCGCGGCGTTGGCAAAAAGCAATCAGTTGGCAAAGAAAACAATTATCGAACTACGAGACCTAAAACCGATATTCTTTATCGGTATGTCGGATACAGCTTATCCGGGTTATCGCCATTGGCTGACGACGACGTGTCAGCAGGTTGGCTTTGTGCCCAAAGTTCTCCAGGATGCGGATATTGAACGAACAGTCATTCGCGCGGTGGCAGCGGGCTTGGGTGTCGCTCTTTTACCCGATCACGTCAGAAAACTGCCGCACGAGAATGTCATGTTCCGGCCATTAGCTCCAACAGTCATGACTGAATCGTGCATCGCATGGAACGGTGAAAACACCTCCATGGCGCTGAGAGCGTATCTGAAGATTGTGAAAGAACAAAGCACGAACATGCGCTAAAACACGTGTTGACTCGCATGCGACATTTGCGTTGCGTGCTTGTGAAATTCCTTCAAGCAGATTCAAAGTAGTCGATTCCGGCGAACCTAGAATATGCGACGCGTGCCCGTAATGGACAAAGATCCAAAATCACAAATCGAGATTAGCCAATCCGCAATCCGCAATCTAAAATCCAAAATCGATTGTCCCCGTAGTTCAACGGATAGAACAAGGGTTTCCTAAACCTTAGATGTGGGTTCGATTCCCGCCGGGGATAATTGCGTATCGCTATGCTCCTCACACTTTCTGACCAGCTCATTAAGTACGGGATGTGGCCCGCGTCAATCCTCGTTTTGTGCTTAGTTGTTCTGATTGCATTTCGGAAGAGGATCGGTCCGATTTTCGATAAGATTGGTCCGGCAATCGACAGGGTAAGGAAGGCCGGCCCGATTGAACTTACATCCGCGCCACCTAGCCAACAACCGATCGATGTTCGTGCTGAGTCACCACCAAAGATCTTTCATCCTCTGACACTCCGTTACTTAACGATCGTGAAGAAGCGATTCGGAGAGAAATCGAGAAATTATTTCCGAGCGACATGACGGGTCGCATTAACACCTTAGTAACACATCTTGCCGCGACACAGTTGGCGTTGGCGTTCGAATCGATCAACAAACTGATTTGGGGGAGCCAACTCGAGCTTCTGCTCCACGTTAACAGCTTGTTCAATGGCGCTGCCGTCGACGAGTTAAGGGTGTTTTATGAAAAGGCAGCTGCGGCACATCCAACTGGTCTCAAGGAGTATCCGTTCGAGAGTTACCTTGGCTTTCTCATTAATTCTGGGTTGTTAATCAGAGCGAACGGTCGCGTCTACATCACACCTTTCGCGAAAGAATTTTTAGCTCATCTGGCCCGCACTGGTGCAACACATCTCCGCCCTCTGTAGAATGACGTTGGCGAATTCGTAACCTTCGTTCGAAACCATGCTTCCTCTCGACGTCACTGGCCAACCGATGAATTGAAGCCGAGTAAATCGCGCGCGGCGCCATTCATCGCATCAGCGCGATGAGCTGGCTGCGGCTGCTGACTTCGAGCTTGCGGAAGATGGCGTGGAGATGCTTTTTCACCATCGGCAGACTCAAGCGGGCACCATCAGCGATCTCCTGGTTGCTCCGTCCTTCACAAACAAGTCGGGCAACTTCCTGTTCGCGCCTGGTGAGTCGGATGAGATGAGGCAAATTCGAGCTGGCCGGTTCGGTATGCGCACCAGCCTGACGGCGTAAATCTTCGCATTCGATAAGAAAATGCGGCCGCGCCACGCCTGCTGAACCGAGCTGTCTCAGATGGAGCGTTGCTCGCAAATGAGGCAATCGCGGATGACGCACCTGTTCTTCTTCGAAGTCTATTCGTGGCGGATTGGGGCGTTCCGCATCCGCCCATTGTTGTTTGAGCAGGCGGCACCGATCCAAAATCTCGGAAGGAATCGAAGAGGTTGCTTTCGTTCGTTTCGCTTCCTCGGGTCCTTTCTCCCACACTGTGCAAAACTCGCGCGCGGCCCGGTTTTGATAAATCGGTCTTAAATTCCATCGCAAGAGGATCGTTGGCATTGGCAAGCGACTCAGGAATTCTTCAAGGTCCTTCCGCACCGAGTGTTCACGCTCGAGCGATCCGAGCCGGCAAAGGGCTGTTTGAAATTGCGGGTAAAGCTGCTGGAGCAATTTCATCTCCGCCCGTGACAGATCGCCCTGCGTCGCGGTGCGCATGATTGCAATCACACAAATGCGTCTCCGGTTTTTCCAGAAAAAGATGCACACAACGTGCGCGCACCTTCGAGGCCTCATGTAACGGCGATAAAAGCCTGATTTGATCAAGCTGCTTCGATTCGGAAAGAGATCGCTAATCCGGACGAATCTGTGACGGGGTCGGCCGGCAATATAATTCTCGATTGGGGCTGCTGTGAAAAAACCGTCAGGCATGGGCAATGTCCATCTTACGATCAAGGGCAAAATTGGCTTGGGCTGAAGGGCGAGGCCAATCACGCGATTTGGTATCGCGGCACAGAGCAAACGCTGCGTGGCTTTCCAGAGCGCCTCGACGTTCATCGCGGCGTGCAGACCAAGCAAAGGCTTTTCGAGTGCCGACTCGATCATCGATTCGCGTTTCATGCCGACCCTTGGCGTTCGCTTCATTGCGGCTCCTCGTCGCGCGATCCCCCATTCGTTTGCGCGGGGCCATGGCTGCCATTCCCTTTGAATTGTCCAACAATCGGCGGAGCAAAAAGGCAACCTAAGTTACCTCGCGATTATTCAGTATTGCGCGAGCTTGGTCGTATGCAAACGAAACTACCGATAAATGGGACAATTCAACATCCCGACCTGGCAGAGGCGTTACGGGGAGAGAACGGCACATTCTTTTGCCAGCAAAGTGGCCAAGGCTACATTGTAACGGCAGCGGAAGGCTTCTCCATTAAATCATTGCGACCAGTGGGTCGCAAGATCGTGGAAGCGAACGTGCCCATGCAGAGCTTTACTCCGGAACCTTGGGCGATTACTAAAATCTCCGAGGATGTTCTTGAGTTTAGTGCTGTACCACAACAATCCCCTCGGCAACAGCGAGCCGCCTAAAGGCTGAAATAGTGCCCCGCATGTTTAGCGCATGCGGGGCGACTGGCGGCCGAGAGATCCGCTAAACAAGAAAGCAAAGCCGCGGCGGGGAAAGTCGCCGGGGCTTTTTGTTTTTGGGGGACGGGATGTTGCGGCGTTGGCGCCGATGCAATTCCGCAGGGTGCAAGCGTCGCGATTATTGAGCCTCTCGGGTCACGCTTTCTTCCAACCGTTACCGTTCCCATCCTGCGCGAGGGCTTCGGCGTACTCCGGCGTAAGATCGACATCTTCGGTGACGCCCTCCAATTCCGGTTCCATCAGAGATTTCTCGTGATGTTCCTTCGCGATGAGCATGTAAAGCGATGGCACGATGAAGAGCGTGAAGATTGTTCCAATCGTCATACCGCCAACAAGCACAAGACCGATTGAGTTTCGCGCTGCTGCGCCCGCACCGCTTACCAGCGTAAGCGGAAAGTGACCGGCGACCGTGGCCACGCTCGTCATCATGATGGGACGCAATCGAATTCGGGCCGCTTTGGCAACCGCGGCGAGTTTGTCCAGGCCTTCGCGCTGCAGCTCATTCGCGAACTGTACGATCAGAATTCCATTTTTCGAGACCAGGCCAACCAGCGTGACCAGTCCTACCTGCGAGTAGATGTTGAATGAAGTCGTCCAACTGTCCGTAAAGAAGCTTCCGAACGGCATCTTGAGAAACATGAAGATGGCCGCACCGAACATGGCGAGCGGAACTGAGCCGACCAAGATGATGAACGGATCGCGAAAACTGTTGAACTGAGCGGCCAGGACAAGAAAGATTAGGGCAAGCGAAAGCAAGAACACGCCAAGGAACTTGCTTCCTTCGGTGCGCAACTGGCGTGACTCGCCAGTGTAATCAAGCACGTATCCCTTCGGAAGAACGTTACGAGCTTCGGTCTCCAGAAATTTCAAAGCCGAATCGAGTGAGCCAGTCGGCACACCGCTGATGGTCACCGCGTTGAGCTGTTGCATGCGATTAAGGGAACGCGCAACCGTTTTGGGGCGAATGGAAGCGACTGTGCTAAGCGGCACCAACTGATTGTTAGGGCCACTCACGTAAATGTTTTCCAACTGCTCGGGATTTAACCGATCAACTCGCTTGATCTGAGGGATGACTTTGTAACTGCGCCCTTCAATGTTAAACCGATTCACGTAGTTGCCGCCGATGCTGGCCGAGAGATCAGCGCCCACCTGCTGCATGTCGAGACCCATCGCCGCAACTTTATCGTGATCGAAAACAATTTGCGATTGCGGCTGATCGATTTTCGTGTCGATGTCGCCAAATTGAAAAATATGGGCTTGCATCGCTTTCTGGAAGATCTGGCGTGCGAATTCGAGAATGCGTTCCTGATCGGCGGTGGATGTGATCACGAAACTGACCGGAAAATTGTCAGCGCCGGGAAGGGCTGAGGGCATGATCGGAAACATTTGTATCCCCGGAATGGCGCCAAGTTTGGCTTGCACCTGCGGCAGGTAGGCCTTCGTCGGCGTTTTGCGGACGCCCCACGGTTTTAAGACCATTCCTCCGAATCCGTTGTCGGGGAACGTAAGTTGAAATGTGAACCGCGTGTCGGGAATGTTTTGGAACACTTTGCCGGCCGCATCAGCATAACGAATCGTGTCGTCGATTGTGGCGTTGGCCGGCGCGGTGATGATTCCAAAGATGACGCCCTGATCTTCTTTGGGCGCCAATTCTTTCGTCCCCAATTTTGGGATCGCCGCGAACATTAAGATCGCCAGCGCGAAAATTCCGGCCCAAACCAGATAAACCGCCCGCCGCGCATTCAATGTACGATCAAGATGACTGCCGTACCATTCGCGGAAGCGATCGAACGTGCGGTTGACCACGCCGCTGAATCCTTTGTCCACGTGCCCCGTGCGCAAAAGATATGCCGACATCATAGGCGAAAGGGTGAGCGCGACAACGCCGGAAATGAAAACTGCCCCCGCCAGGGTAAGTGCGAATTCGCGGAAAAGGGCGCCGGTTAGGCCACCTTGCAGCGCGATCGGCGTATAAACCGCGGCGAGCGTTATCGTCATGGCAATGATCGGCCCGATTAATTCGCGTGCGCCTACAAGCGCGGCGTTCATGCGCGACATGCCGTCGCGAATATGTCGCTCAACGTTCTCGACCACGACGATCGCGTCATCCACCACCAACCCGACCGAAAGCACGATCGCGAGAAGCGTGAGCAGATTTAGCGTGAAACCGAACACCTGCATGAGAAACAACGCGCCGATGAGCGAAATCGGGATCGCCACTACCGGCACTAGTACCGTGCGGAAAGAACCGAGGAACAAAAAGATCACGACCATCACGATGAGCAGCGTGTCGATCAAAGTTTTTACGACTTCGTGGATGGCGTCATTGATATAAGCGGTCGCGTCATAGGCGATCTCGGCTTTCATGCCGGCAGGCAGTTCCTTTTGGATTTGATCCATCTCCACGCGGACACGCTTGATTACATCCACTGAGTTTGCGTTGGGCAGGACCCAGATGCCCATGAAGACAGCTTTTTGACCGGAGAACCGCACTTCGGTGTTGTAATCTTCTGCACCAAGCACCACGTCCGCGATGTCGCTTAGTCTTACGAGATTTCCCTTGTCCTGACGCACGACCAGTTTTTTGAAATCATCCACCGTGTGCAGATCGGTGTTCGCTGTCAGGTTGACCTGAAGGAGCGAACCTTTCGTGCTCCCGACAGCCGCGAGATAATTGTTCCGCGAGAGCATGTTGCGGACCTGGGCTGGACTGATATTCAATGCCGCCATGCGGTCGGGCTTCATCCAGATGCGCATCGCGAACGTACGACCGCCAAGAATATCGGCTTTTTGCACACCGCCGACCGCGGTGAGACGCGGTTGCACCAGGCGCACGAGGTAATCGGTTATCTCGTTAGGCTGCAAGATATCGGAGGTAAAACTCAAATACGCGGACGCAAACTGTGAATCGGCCGCTTCGATGCTGATGACCGGAATTTCCGCGTCGGGCGGCAGGTCGCGCCGGATCGCATTGACTTTTGAGCTGATATCGGAGAGCGCCTTGTTCGCGTCGTAATTGAGTTTCAATCGCGCGGTGATCAGCGATTCGCCCTGTTTGCTTTGGGATTGGATGTAATCGATGCCGTCCGCTGCAGCGATCGCGCGCTCGAGCGGCGTCGTAATAAATCCCCTAACGAGCTCTGCATCCGCACCAACGTAAACGGTGCTGACCGTGATTGCGGCGATGTCGCTGCGCGGATATTGCCGCACGTTGATCGTCTTCATCGCTTGCAAACCAGCGATGAGAATCACGAAGCTAACTACCAGCGCCAGGACCGGACGCTTGATGAAAAGATCAGTGAACGATTTCATGTCGATCTTGCGTCACGAATCCACGGGATTCGGCTTTGCCTGCGGTTTTGGGGCGAGATCGTTGTTGATGGTTACCGCCATTCCATTTCGCAGCTTAAAGACTCCTGTACTCACGACTGTTTCACCGGCCTTGAGGCCTTCTGTAATCGAAACGAGATCTCCGCGCGATTCACCCACGCGCACAAATTGCTGCCGGATCGCTTGCGATTCCTTGCCGGTCTTTTCGTCTTTCTTCTTTTCGATCACAAAAACCGAATCTCCAAAGGGTGCGTACGAAATTGCCGATCCCGGAATGACCAGCGCTTTGTGTTTTTCTGGCAACGTGACCTCCGCTTTCGCGAACATTCCTGGTCGCAGCGCATGATCGGGATTTTCGAGGGTCGCCTGTAGCGTAATGTTTCGCGTATTCGCATCGACCATCGAGTTGATTGCCGTTAACTTTCCATTGAACACGCGGCCGGGAAGCGCATCCGTTGTCACCCGTACCTCAAGACCGGGGGTTAATTTGCCCAGGTGTTGCTGTGGCAATGCGAAATCGGCGAATACCGGATCGAGTGAAGTCAGCGGCACGACTTGCTGGCCGGAGTTAATCATTTGCCCGACGTTCACCTGACGAATTCCGAGTTGCCCATCAAACGGAGCTATGATCGTCTTCTTCCGAATATTAGAGCGCATCTGATCGACAACGGCGTTTAGCCTATTGAATTTCGATTCCGCGGCATCGAGTTCAGCTTTCGAGAGCACCTTCTGCGAGGCAAGGCCGCGAGTTCGATCCAAGTCCTGGCGTGCGAGCTCGGCTTCAGCCTCCGCCGATCGCAAAAGTGCTTCTTCTGCCGACGCATCCAGTCGAACTAACAAGTCGCCTTTCTTAGCGGTGCCGCCGTTTTCAAACGCGATCTGGCTGACGACACCACCAAGCTCGCTCGAAACGACTGCACCTTGTACTGCTGAAATCGAGCCCACCGCCGAAAGCGTCGGCGCCCAATCTTCTTCCTTCACCGTCGCGCTCGAGACTGCAGTCGGTGGCATTACCATCGGCGTGGACATCATCTTCCCGATTTGCAGCGCTTTGACTCCCACAAGCAACACGACAAGGCTAAGCAGGCCTCCGATTGCAAGCACCCACGCTCTTTTCCGAGATCTCACCTTGGGTTTGGTAGAAACGGGTTTGGCTATATCATGCATACGCCGGTTCGCCTTCCTTTTTAAACAAAAGTCCCCACAATCTCCGTGTGACCTCCAATTGGCGTGTGCGCCGTTCCGCCGCGGTCATTTCTTGGGGCCGCAACACGTCGAGCATCAGCATCCCGCGCGCGACCGCAAAAATTAATTCCGCCAACTCATCCGGCTTCAGATCGTGCGCTGCGTTCTGCGCTTCCGGCGCACGTGCAATTAAATCCCTCACTCCACCCATCGCCGTTTCCAAAACATCGCGCGTTAAATCGGCCACGTGCGGATTTCGCGAGGCTTCGGCGTAAAGATCGACGACAAATGCGGAAATCAGTCGAGGCTCATTCTCGCAACAATGCGCGGTAAACAAAATCTCAAGCGATTCAAGCAGTGTCGGTGCCTGTCTCGCGCGCTCCAGCACCTCGCTAATCTCTTCCTTGTGCCGGTCGGCCATTGCCGAAATAACTGCTTCCTTGTTTTCGAAGTAACGATAGATCAGCCCAACGCTGATCCCTGCCTCGCCGCTGATATCATGCATGCTGGTTTGATGAAACCCGCGCTTGGCGAAGCAGACCAAAGCGGCGTCAAGGATCTGGGAACGCCGATCGGCATTGGAAGAGTCTATCTGGGGTTGTGACATAGGCCG
>JBKPGQ010000196.1:0-5590 GCA_046729455.1 Verrucomicrobiota bacterium | reverse complement strand
GGACGACTGGGGCCCGGAGGGCGGCCACGAATGGCCCTACTGGCATCACCAGATGTGGGAATACATCGGGGCGCACTACTAAAGAACTGTTCGCCTCGCTCGGATCGTTCACCATGGCAAAGAACGTCACCGGCCGCTGCGCCTGCGGATCCATCCGCTACCAGCTCCTCGACAAGCCAATGTTCGTCCACTGCTGTCATTGCGACGACTGCCAGCGGCTGACGGGCAGCGCGTTCGTACTCAACGCGATCATCGAGACTCAGGCGATCAAGCTGCTCCGCGGCAAGCCGGTAGCCGTGCCCGTGCCGCGCGAGAACGGTCCGCACGACATCTACCGCTGCCCCACGTGTCAGACCGCGGTCTGGAGCGACTACGGGCGCAAGCCCAATGTCCGGTTCGTGCGCGTCGGCACGCTCGACAACCCCTGCGCCCTGAAGCCGGACGTGCACATCTACACCCGGTGGAAGGCGAAGTGGCTCAAGCTGCCGAAGCGAACGCCGTCGTTCCGGGATTACTACAACACCAGCAAGCTCTGGCCCAAGGCCAGCCTCAAACGCCTCAACGCCGCGCTCGGAAAGACGGAGAGTTGACCTTTGCGTCCGCATCTCGTCACCCGTCACTAAAAGTTATCTCATAAATCCGCACGCGCTGTAGCCACGGCGCTGTGCGCCGTCCAGAACACGCGGCTTCGAAAATGCCAAACGCCCCACAGGGGCGTGGCTACAACATTTATGAAATGGCTTTTAGTCACTTCCGTTGACACTCGAATCACGCAAGGAGTAAAAGCACAGGAATGATTCCGCTAACTGCTTTGTGGCTTCCCATTCTGCTTTCGACTGTGATTGTCTTTTTCGCCAGCGCCATCATGCACATGGTGCTCGCTTATCACAAAAGTGATTACCGCCAATTGCCAGATGAAGACCGTGTGACCGACGCGATGCGAAGTGCGGGCGTAACGCGGGGTCCCGCCTATTTCTTTCCGTATTTTTCGTTCAAGGAAATGAAATCGGCGCCCGTGATTGAGAAAATGAAACGCGGACCGGTGGGTTTGTTGACTGTGCTGCCCAGCGGCCCACCAGCGATGGGAAAGAATCTGATGCAATGGTTTTTGTATTGTGTGGTGATCAGCATTTTTGCCGCTTATCTCTCCGGCCGAACGCTGGCGCCTGGGACCGCATTCTTACAAGTATTCCGTGTTGTTGGTATCGTCGCCTTGTTAGGATACGGCGCAGCCCACGCCCAGGAATCGATTTGGAGCGGCCGAAGCTGGATGGTCACGTTCAAGCATCTTTTCGATAGCGTCATCTATGCCGCGCTCACCGCGGCTATCTTCAGTTGGCTGTGGCCGAAATCGCTCTAACTGGTCCCGAGAGCTGAACCCTCGTTCGTAAAACCTAGCCTTACGGTTTATCAGAATTGGTCTTGCGTACGCGCTCGAGGTAGTGCTCCAGCCTAACCGGCCCAAGCTCCATCATGCCATCCATGAAGCGGCACAGGTCGAACTTGTCGCCTTCGGCGGCCCGAGCGGCGTTGTAAACCTCCGTGACTTTCGCATAGCCAAGGTAATAGGTCGTGATCTGCGGTGAGCTCGTCAGGGTTCGCGTCCACATATTATTGGCCAGTTGGTCGCCCTGCAGCGCCTCCTCTTTCACGAACCGCACCATCTCTTCGCGCGACATGGTTCCGGTGTGGACCCGGATATCCACGATCGTGCGAGCGATGTTCTCGAGCTGCTTTTTCAGATGCGCCAGACGCGGTAACGCGCTGCCCCAGCCTTGATCCAGCAGGAGGCGCTCGCAAAATGTCCCCCAGCCTTCGACGTAAACCGGATCTGGGAAGACCGCCCGCACCTTGTGCGGATGGTGCGCGGCATACTTGAGCTGCACGTAATGACCTGGAATCAGTTCATGCGGCACAATCATCCGGCCGAACGGCCGGTTAAAATCGCGGAAGAATTCTTCGCGCTGTTCCGCCGTCGCATCTGGCGGCGGCACCGGCAGAAACAAAATCGTCTTTGCTTCCGGCGAATACGGCCCGGCCGGATAGACGCCGCCAAAACTCTGACCCACGAAATACGCCGGCGCCCGGTCGACGACCAGCGTCAGCGGATCAGGCAGCGTCATGATCCGCTTCTTCCGCACAAACTTTTCGATCTCGACTACATCTGCCTTCCAGCGTGAAGCGTAGGTTTCTTCGTTCGTATCGCGGTCTTCGGCCACGCGTTCGAACAGTTGGCGCAGCAAAACGGCGTCGTCCGCCGGCGGCTCCTTGTCTTTCATCAATTCGCGCCAGACTTTCCGGCCGAAATTTGCAGCTTCAGTTCTCTTGGCCGCGAGATCCGCGGTCGCTCGTTTCAAAACATTGGCCACAGGCTCGTTAATCCTGGTGCCGAGTCGAAACATCGTCGCGTATTCGCGGCCGAGCCTTGGCGAACCGGTCGCGCTTTGCGAAAGCTTTTCGATGTTATCGGCGAGCTCCGAGATCGCCTTGGCTACCTTCGCACCTTCCTCGCGCGTTTCTGGATTGTCACCGACCGCTCGCGGATATCTCTCCCGGTAAAAGGTCGCGGTCGCGCGCAACTGTCCCACCGCGATCTTGCAAAGTTCCGGCGCAACTTCGTCGCCCTTCGCGCGCGCGAAGGTTGCACTGCACTGACGAGCGAACGCTGGCAACAGACCGACGCGCGCGCGAACCCGCTGTTGTCGTTCCGTGAGCGGCAAATCATCGCGCACCAGGAGAAATACGGCCGCGTTGGCAATGACCTCCGACCAGTAGAGCGGATCGCGCTGCGGCCGCCGCAGAACTATCTGTTCGTGCACTTCGCGTTCGACCTGGGCGAGCAACGCTTCAGCGTCGAGGCGATCGTCGAACGACAAATCAGGAGCGCTAATGAGCTTCGTTAGCCGGTCGCGTTCCGCCTGGTTGACCTCAACCCAGCGCGCCAGCTTTTCCGTCGAAAAATCTTCCAGCTTGCTGTCGAACGCGTCATTCCCCGCCTGCGTCGCGCGGGTTGGGAACATTTCGAGATACGCACTCAAATACGCGTCCGCGACTCCGCCCCACGCGCTCTGGGCCGCAGCAAACGCGGCGAATATCAACAGGCAAAAACGGCCCATGACCGCAGCCTGCAATCCTCCGCTCAAAACGTCACGTCGAATTTAGTCTCTGATTTTATAGGGAGGAAACGGAGACAATTATGACGCAAATGTTAAATGTTTAGATACGACCCCGATTTCTGACGTAGCCGCGCCAATAAACGCCGAAAATGTGCCTTCGTGTTCACATGAACATCGCAGCGCCTCCGTTGATGCGTCTAGACCAGAACTGCCTCGGCCCTGGATTTACCAACCGATCCAAAGCGGAGTTCGAATATACTTGACCCGCGTAACCCTTTTGTATCTCAATCATGTGACCAGTAGAAGTGATCCAACACTCCTCCAGGGAACACCTTGGTATGAATATCCGATCCCTTTTTGTTTGCGGCGCGCTCCTTCTGTTCGCGAGCGTCGCTTACGGCGCCGGCTCTTATCAGCGTACGAGAGACGGCCAAACGCTCGTCTGGAATGATTCACCTGAAGCTGGCGAAGAGGCAACGTGGTCCGGCAAGCGCGACAAGAATGGGTTCGCCACTGGCCCTGGCATACTGACGTGGTACGTAGTTGAGCCAACAATCGTGACTGGCTCCAACATTCTGGATACTAGAAGATACGCGGTCGTGATCAGCCGTTATTCAGGCAAAATGGTACGAGGCAAATTCAAGGGACCTGTCACTTACATCGATGCGAATGGAAAAACATTGCAGGTAATCTCTGTCAATGAAGCTAATCGCCCGAGCCCTCGACAAAAGGCAACCCCGGTGCGGACCACGAAAGTAAGAGCGGCTCCAACGGCCGAAGAGACTCCCAGGCCACCTTCACACCAAACGGTCGTGCAGACTCCAGAGCGCTCCTCCGCACCAGCCACACCGGAGTCGGCTCCGGAGCAGACCCCGGCGCCGATTGTAGAAGAACCGGAACCGGCAGTGCCACCGGAGACAGCCACCCTGGCGGCGAAAGGGATGGCGACCCCGCCGTCGGAGCAACAAGCCAGGCAACCTGATGCCCGAAGCGCAAGCGTACCAACACCAAGCCGGTCTGACGATTCTCTGCGATCGGGCTCCGAGCGGCCATTGGATTTACCGAAGCCGCCGCGAACTATGGACGCACAAACCGTTACTCGATTAGATGCTGTGTACCAAGCCGCAGTTAAGGCGAATGACGTCACAATAATGGATGAAATTTTAGCCGATGACTTTGTTTTGCTAACAGACCGCGGCGCTTCTTTGACGAAAGCTGACTTGATCAAAGAAGCTCGAGAAAAGCGGACGATCTACGAGTACCAGGAGGTAGAGGAAGGCACCCAGAAAGTGCGAATATGGCGCGACACGGCTGTTGTTACTGCGCTTTTGAGAATCAAAGGCATGAAAGACCAAAACCCGTTCGATTATAAAGTGTGGTTGAATCAGACTTACGTTCGGACGCCTACTGGTTGGCGTTATGTATTTGGGCAAGCTTTGAAACCCGACGCAAAATAGTTTCAATCACCTAACTGATCAGAACTTCTTAAGTCTTACTTCTTCTTACTTTTTCCTGATCCCGACCATGCTCGGTGAGTTGAAGTCGCAGGAGTGAACGAGCTGCGCGAGTTTGCGCGCGCGAATACGCCGTGCGTGGGCGGATACGACCCCGATTTCTGACTAATGAATCAACGGTGCCTTCGATAAGATCTGCGCGGCGGACGGTTGTTCGATGAAGCATTCCGGAAACGCCACCCGATCTGGCCGTGCGGAGCGTCGCCGCTTCCACGCGGAGAATTTCCCGGTAGCCGCGGCTCGATCTTTCGTTGGACTCGCGCTCCCCGCCCCCGCTCGTCGCGTAGCGGCGCAGCCTGATTGTAATCGAAACCTTCCGCCTTTTTCCGTACGATCCCGCGGCCGATAAACGCTCGAGCGAACGCAACGGCCCCTGATCTTCCGGCGTAATAAAGCTGATCGCATCACCGATGGCGTGTGCGCGGCCGGTGCGTCCGATGCGATGGACATAATCCTCTGAGTGCATCGGGAAATCGTAATTCACCACGTGCGAGATCCCATCCACATCGATGCCGCGCGCGGCGATGTCGGTGGCGACGAGGACACGGACGGCGCCGGATTTGAAATCCTTCAACGCACGGAGCCGCTGATTCTGCGAGCGATTGGAATGGATGGTTCCCGTTTTGATTCCGCTGCTTTCCAGACGGCGAGCGATCTTGTCGGCGCCATGCTTGGTCCGCGAAAAAACCAGGACCGTGTCGAAGTTGGGATCGCTCAGTAGATGAAGCAGTAATGCCGGTTTCAAATACGGACGAACTTCGTAGGCAAACTGCGTGACCGTCTCGGCCGGGTTCGCGCGCCGGCCAATCTGTACAATCTTGGGCGACTGTTGGAACTGGTGGGTTAATTGCTCGATTTCGCGTGAAAGCGAGGCGGAGAACATGAGCGTCTGGCGTTTTTGCGGCAGCGCTTTCACGATCCGGCGAATCGGCGGAAGAAAACCCATGTCCAACATCCGAT
>JBKPGQ010000195.1:0-5613 GCA_046729455.1 Verrucomicrobiota bacterium | reverse complement strand
CGAACACGGATGCATTTTCCGCTGCTGGATGTAACCGATATAAAAATTCGCCCAATCGAAAAAGGCGGGTCCGACCGAAAATTTTACCGGATTCGTTGCTCGGAGAACCAGACGCTGATCCTGGTTAAATACAATCTGGAGCGTGAAGAAAATCAGCATTACGTCGAGATCGCGAAATTTCTCGACGTCCACGGAATTCGAGTTCCCAAAATTTATTTTCACGATGCATCAGAAGGCCTCATCTGGATCGAGGACCTGGGAGCGCAGGACCTCTACAGTTATCGAGACGACACATGGCTGGTCCGTCGCGCCCTTTATGAATCAGCGCTCGATGAAATCATCAAGCTTCACAGTCTGCCGGAGTCCGTGTGCGTGGAAATGAAGGAACATTTGCCCGCCGAGTTTAATGCCGCGCTTTACCGCTGGGAACAGAGATACTTTTTCAACAATTGCCTCGGCCGCTATTTCAAAGTTAGCGAGTCAAAGCGCAAGGAGCTGGCGGCCCTTCCCAGCTTACGCGAAATCGCAAAACACCTTGCGAGTTTGCCAAGGGTTTTGGTCCACCGCGATTTCCAATCGCAAAATATCATCATCCAGAACGGACAAGCTAATCTGATTGATTTCCAGGGAATGCGACCGGGGTTGGCTGAATATGACCTGGCGTCATTGCTTTTTGATCCGTATGTCGAGCTTTCAAGCGGAGAACGATCTGAATTGATTAGGTATTACCGGCAAAAACAGACGGATAATGGACGGACAATTGACCGACACTTCGACGGCACGCTGCAACTGTGCGCGATGCAGCGCCTGATGCAGGCGCTGGGTGCTTATGGTTTTCTGGGCTTGGTCCGGGGACACGAGCATTTTCTGCGATACGTCCCCAAGGCTGTCCGCTCGCTGCGGGAGATCGTGGCGAAGATCGACCACCTCAAGCCGCTCACTTCTCTTCTCGCCGATCTGGGCTAGTCGGATCCAAGCCCCAAGCCGACGAAAGGATTAGCGCGACGCTCGGTCCCGATCAGCGTTGGCGGCCCGTGTCCCGGGAGCACTGTGACTTCATCGCCGAGCGGAAATAATTTTTTTCTGATCTCTTGCACTAACAAATCGATATCTCCGCCCGGCAAATCTCCGCGCCCGATGCTTCCGGCAAAGAGTACGTCGCCGCCGATAAGCAATCGATCGTCGGGCAAAAAGAAGCAAAGGCTGCCCGGGCAATGCCCAGGAACTTCCAATACTTGAAATTGTGCGCCGAGAAAATCCCTGCTCGGCGTTTCTTCGATGAGAAAATCAGGTTTCGCCGGCTCAATTTCGAGTTCGAACCCGAAGCTGCGGAAAAATTCCCGGTCCGAAATCATCGGCGCAGTCAGCGGATGACCGCCGATTGGACAACCAAACTGGCGCTTAATCTTGGCGACGTCCTGTACGTGATCGATGTGTCCGTGTGTCAGAAGCAAAAGTTTAAGATCGATACCGAGCGACTCGACCCATTCACAGGAACCTTGAGGTGCGTCGAAAAGAATCCAGCCCTGGGGCGCTTTAAGCAGGTAACAATTCGTTTCAAAAATGCCACCGCAGAACTGCTTGTAATTCATCGGATTTGATTGTTGCGGGATTTGGCTACAGCTGAAGCCGGGAGCTTTTACGAATATTTGAATGTTCCCGACTGCGGATTGTCTCATGTTCTACTTTACATGCCGATTTTTGTCCCGTTGTCTTGCGCTTCATGCTGGAATCTGCGAACGTAATTATTCTTCTTTTCACCGATGAGATCATATTTGCAACGATCATTAGCGCTTTGCGCCATCCTGTTAACGGCCACAATCGCGGCTCCGCCGGCAATGGCGGCGTCGAGAGAAACAGTTGCCATGTCGGTCGGCCGTCTCCTGGAGGAGGGCCATTACACGCGCCAAAAGCTCAATGAGGAAGTTTCGAAGAAATTTCTACAAACCTATCTGGAGATGCTCGACTTCAGCCATCTCTTTTTTACTCAGAAGGATGTCGACGAGCTGAATGCGAAGTATGGCAATTCGGTGGCCGGGGACGTGCTGCTCGGAAATCTCAAACCGGCCTACGAAATTTACGCGCTCTATACCAAACGCGTAGACGATCGTGTCGCAAAAATAAAAGAGCTGTTGAAGCAGCCGATCGACTTCAAGAGCAATGCGACGGTTGAGCTGAGCCGTCAAAAATCGTCCTGGCCCAAAGATGAGGCGGAAGCCGATCAACTCTGGCGCGGTCGGATCTCCAACGAGCTTTTACAGGAACATTTGAGCGAACATCCTATCGAGCCCGCTCCGCAACTGGTTGCACGCCGCTATGATCGCCTCGCCCGTAACGTCCATGAAGAAGACAAGGACGAACAAATGAAGCTCTATCTCGATGCGCTCTCCCAGGCATACGACCCGCATTCGGAATACTTGAGCAAGGCGGACATGAAGAATTTCAGCATCAATATGGGCCTCTCGCTCGTCGGTATTGGCGCCATGCTTCGTTCGGAAGACGGCTATGCGAAAATTGAAAGCCTTGTTCCCGGCGGCCCGGCGCAAGTGGATGGGAGACTCAAGGTCGGGGACCGGATCACTGCCGTTGCGCAGGGCCAGGCTGATTACGTCGATGTTCGCGAGATGCGGTTGGACAAAGTTGTCGAGATGATCCGTGGCAAGAAAGGCTCGCACGTACGTTTGCTCGTGATCCCGTCGGATGCAGCGGATCCGTCGCGCCGGAAAAATGTCGAGCTGGTGCGGGATGAAATTAAGCTGAAAGACCAGGAAGCCCGCGCCGACATCATTATTAGGAAAGACGAGAACGGCGATCCAATAAAACTCGGATGGCTTAAGCTGCCTTCTTTTTATGCGGACATGGACAAGCACCAGAAAAGCACGACCCGCGACGTGCTTGCATTGCTCAAACGGCTGAAGAAAGAAAACATCGCCGGTTTGGTCATCGACCTGCGGCGAAATGGCGGCGGCTCGCTAGAAGAGGCCCTCTCGCTCACGGGGTTATTTTTGAAATCTGGTCCGATCGTTCAAACGAAAGATTATAACGGAAGCATCAGAGTCTCGGCCAATCCGGATCCGGGCATCGCCTATTCCGGACCAATGGTTGTCCTGACCAGCCGGCAAAGCGCGTCAGCCAGCGAAATTTTCGCCGCTGCTCTCCAGGATTATGGTCGCGCCGTGATCGTCGGTGACAAGAACACATTCGGCAAGGGCACCGTACAGACGATTCTTCCGATTGGCAGGTTCGCTTCACTGCTGGGCAGCCATTCCGATGAAGACGGTGCGTTGAAATTAACGATCCAGAAATTTTATCGGGTCGCCGGCGGCTCCACGCAGCTTCACGGCGTGGCTTCGGACATTGTTCTGCCGAGCTTGAGCGATCTTCCGGAATTTGGCGAAGGCGCGCTAAAGAACGCGCTTCCGTACGACGAGGTCACGAAGGCGAGGTACACGAAGTGGTCGGATAGTCATTCCTTGTTTATCGATCAACTGCGGCGACGCTCGGAGGAACGCGTTAAGAACGACCCTGAATTTCATTACGTGGTGGAGGATATGGATCGTATGCGTCACAAGCTCGATGAGAATCGGATTTCGCTGAACGAAGATGCGCGGAAGAAGGAACTTCAGAACGATAAACTGCGCAAGGAAACACGTTCGAAGGAGCGCCTTGCGCGGAATCAGGAGGAGCCGCGAATTTATCGGGTGACCCTCGACACGGTTGATAAACCGAATCTCCAATTGGTCATGTATCCCGGCAAACTGGCAGAGGCGAAGAAGAACGGCACTTCCCCCAAAGTCGATCCCGACGCTGCTTCGGACGCGGATACTGATTCGGATTTAATCGGTGGGGCTAACGCCGATGATGACACCAAAACACCGGCGATCGATCCGGAGCGGGACGAAGCACTCAACATCCTGGCTGACTTGGTTGATCTCTCGCGTGGACCGAAGACAGCCAGTGCAAATAATGTCGATAAGACGGCGCCCGAACAGCGGCCGTAACACATAAACGCTGTCGCTCTTCGGTCCACAGGCGACACGCCCGCCTCTACAGTTCAGCTACACCGCGATTGGCGCTTTGATCGATGGATGTGGGTCGTACCCGACGAGCTCGAAGTCTTCGAACTTGAAATCGTGAATATTTTTCACGGCCGGATTCAGCTTCATCCGTGGCAAGGATCGATAATCCCGTGAAAGCTGCTCGTGCGCTTGTTCGAGATGGTTCTTGTAAAGGTGCAGATCCCCGAAGGTATGGACGAAATCGCCGGGCGTGAGACCGACAACCTGCGCCACCATCATCGTAAATAGTGAGTACGAGGCGATGTTGAACGGCACGCCGAGAAACAGATCTGCGCTTCGTTGATAAAGCTGGCAACTGAGCTCGTCGTCCTGAACGTAAAACTGGAAGAGCAGATGACACGGTGGCAGCGCCATCTTATCGATTTCCGCCGGATTCCACGCGCTCACTATCAGGCGGCGGCTTTGCGGATTTGATTTGATTTGCGTGATCAGATTGTCTATTTGATCCACTCGCACGCCGTTTGCACCGCGCCAGTCGCGCCATTGCGCACCGTACACGCGACCGAGATCGCCAGTTTCGTCAGCCCACTCGTCCCAGATCGTCACACCATGTTCGTTGAGATAACGAACATTCGTATCGCCGCGCAAAAACCAAAGCAGCTCGTAAATAATCGATTTGATGTGCAGCTTTTTCGTCGTCAGAAGGGGGAAACCCGGCCCATCCGCGCGCAAATCAAATCGCGTCTGCGCACCGAAGACAGATAACGTTCCCGTGCGCGTGCGATCCGTTCGTGGCTGACCTTTCTCGAGTACGAGTCGAAGTAGATCGTGATACTGTCGCATCTCAGAAATTTATCGCGTCAACGCCGCGCGCGAAAAAGAAAATTGTTTCGTCTGCTCGTTCGATCTCACTTGTAGGCGCAAGCGTGCTGTCTGCATCGTGCTCGGATTCCGGCTAACACGGCTCCCAATACAGCCTTGCGGGCTTTGCCGAATTGAATTACGTAGTTGGGAGAGGGTCAGATATACGAATCGGGCCACCAGCCCGAGCCCTTAGACCAAGAGAGCCGTGCTGGCGCAGGAGCAGCGGTTACAATAGCTGGAATCGAGCCGAATTGACTCAGTTTAGGCGGAGCCGCAGGGCGCGTAATCGATAGTAATCCCTCGTAAAGAACGGCTTAAGCTGCGGCAGGCTGGATGGCGCAGGCCTTGCTAGAGAGGTTACAGGTTTAATTAGGAGTCTCGCCACGGCGAGTCCGTTTGTTGGCGAGGTCGAATCAGAAAGGAATTTTCAATTTATGGCTAAAGTTTTAGGTATCGATTTGGGCACCACTAACTCCTGCATGGCCGTGATGGAGGGTGGCGACCCGGTAGTTTTGGAAAATAGTGAGGGCGCACGCACGACTCCGTCGATAGTCGCCTTTACAAAGAGCGGCGAGCGATTGGTCGGCCAGGCCGCGAAGCGTCAGGCAGTGACCAATCCGCAAAATACGGTTTTCTCGATCAAGCGTTTCATGGGCCGCAAATTCGACGAGGTCCACGAAGAAGAGCACCGCGTTCCATACAAGGTCGTAAAGGCTGCGAATGGCGACGC